>DAIQRF010000020.1:0-13858 GCA_036786505.1 Casimicrobiaceae bacterium
ACGGTGATGGCCCGCATTGCCCGTCACGCCAAGGACCTGCTCAACGCCGACAACAGCGCCATCTTCCTGCCCGATTCCGGTGGGCAGACGTACCGGGCGATTGTCGCGATCGGGGAGGTGGCGCCTGCCATCGAGGCGATGGTGGTTCAAGCGGGGGTCGGCATCATCGGCAGCCTGGTTCAAAGCGGGCGTGCCGAGTACATCAACGACACCGCGGCCGACCCGCGTGGGGTTCAAATCGCGGATACCGAGCGCGTGGAGAACGAGCGCATGATGGTCGCGCCGCTCATGGCGGGGCAGACGGTCAAGGGCGCGATGGCGGTGTGGCGCACGGCAGGCCAGCCGTTCGGCGACAGCGAGCTGGAATTCCTGGTCGGCCTGTCGCTGCAGGCCACCGTCGCCATCGAGAATGCGCGCCTGTTCGCCGAATCCCAGCAGCGCGCCGCCGAGCTGGCCACGGTCAACACCGTATCGCAGCAGCTTGCGGGCAAGCTCGATGTCGGCAGCTTGCTCGAGTTGGTAGGCGAACAGATTCGCACCGTCTTCAGGGCCGATGTCGCCTACGTGGCACTGCTTGACCGGACCAGCGGCATCATTAACTTCCCATACCAGTACGGCGAGAAGATCAAGCCGCTCAAGTACGGTGAGGGCCTGACAAGCAAGATCATCGATACCGGCCGGGGCCTGATCATCAACAGCGACGCGGACCGACACAGCCAGCGGCTGGGCGCCCGCGTGGTCGGCAAGCATGCGCTGTCGTATCTGGGGGTGCCGATCCTGGTGGGCGGCACGAGCCTCGGTGTGATCAGCGTGCAGAGCACGCAATCCGAGGGCGCCTATGACGCCGACGACGAGCGTCTCCTGTCCACGATCGCGGCCAACGTCGGCGTCGCACTGCAGAACGCCCAGCTATTCGATGAAACGCAGGAAGCCCTGAGCCATCAAACGGCAACCTCAGATATTCTGCGTGTGATCAGCAGCTCGCCGACCGATGTGCGACCGGTATTTGAGGCGATTGTCGACACCGCCCTGCGGCTGCTGTCATGCGATTTCGCGGCGTTGCTACGTAGCGATGGAATCACTTACTCCCCGGTCGCGGCGTCCAGGCGGGGCGGCGCGCCCATAGACATCGGGCCGTCCATGGTGCCCATCGACCCCAGCGCCAACTTCCCGTCGCGGGTGATCGTGGGAAAGTCCATGCTGCATATACCGGACTGGACGGTCATAGACCTCCCGGCGCACGAACGACGCATCCATGAACTGACCGGAATCAAGTCATCGCTCATGTTGCCGCTATTGCGCAAAGGCGAATGCATCGGCGTGCTGGCCCTGGCGCGCGATGCGGCGGGCGCCTTTAGCGACAAGGAGGTCGCCCTGGCGGAGTCCTTCGTCGATCAGGCCGTGATCGCCATCGAGAACGTGCGCCTGTTCAACGAAACCAAGGAGGCGCTGGAACAGCAGACGGCAACGGCCGAGGTGCTGAAGGTGATCAGCGGTTCGCCAACCGATGTGCAGCCCGTTTTGGAGGCGGTCGCAGAACGCTCGCGCCTGCTGGGACGCGCTGACGGCAGCAGGGTCTGGCTGCTGGACGGCGATCACTTGCGCTCGGTGACCGGCTTCACATCCCACGACGGTTCCGAATCGGGCCGCAATGAAGTGATGCCGTTGAAGCGCACATCGGTGATCGGTCGGGCCTTTGTCGATCGCCGGACCGTACACGTGAACGATGTGACTACACTGATCGATGCCGATTTTCCCGATTCGCGCGAGATTCAGGCGCGCCACGGCTTCCGCACCGTGCTAGGCGTACCGATGCTGCGAGACGGGGTGTCGATCGGGACGATTGGTGTGTATCGAAAGCAGGTGCAGCCGTTCTCTACGGCCGAAATTCGCCTGGTCGAAACTTTCGCCGACCAGGCCGTGATCGCCATCGAGAACGTGCGGCTGTTCAACGAAACCAAGGAGGCGCTGGAACAGCAGACCGCAACCGCCGAAGTGTTGCAAGTCATCAGCAGCTCGGTGGCCGATACCGCGCCGGTGTTCGACAAGATCCTCGAAAGCTGCCAGCACCTGTTCGCGACCGAACAGCTGGGCATCTTTCTCGTGGGTGACGACGGCCAGGTCCATGCGGGCGCGTGGCGAGGATCGGCGCTCGAGGCCATTGCGCGCACATTCCCCAAGCCCCTCGACCAGACGATGACGGGCCGGGTCATGCGCGAGCGCCGCACCATGCACCTTCCGGACGCGGCTGCGATGCCCGATGCGCCGCTCGCGGTGCGTGGCGTGGTCGACCTCATCGGCAACTTTTCCATGGCGTGGGTGCCGATGCTGTGGGAAGACCGTGGCGTGGGCTCGATCGGCGTGCTGCGCCAGCCGCCCAAGCCTTTCTCCGACAAGGAACTCGCATTGCTCAAGACCTTTGGCGACCAGGCGGTGATCGCGATCCAGAACGCCAGGCTGTTCAAGCAGGCGGAGGAGGCGCGGGCCGCGGCCGAGGCCGCCAACGAGGCGAAAAGCTCGTTCCTGGCGACAATGAGCCACGAGATCCGCACGCCGATGAACGCGGTGATCGGCATGAGCGGACTGCTGCTCGACACCAAGCTCGACACCGAGCAGCACGACTACGTCGCCACCATCCGTGAATCCGGCGACGCGCTCCTGACCATCATCAACGACATCCTGGACTTCTCGAAGATCGAAGCCGGTCGCATGGATATCGAGGCGCAGCCCTTCGACCTGCGCGAGTGCGTCGAATCGGCACTTGACCTCGTGACGGCGCGCGCCGTCGAGAAGCACCTGGACACGGCCTACGTGTTCGAAGGCGACATCCCCGCGGCTATCGTCGGCGACGTGACCCGGTTGCGCCAGATCATGCTCAATCTGCTCTCCAACGCGGTGAAGTTCACCGAAGCCGGTGAGGTCGTGCTCACGGTGAATTCGCGACCCACCACCCCCGGCAGCGTGGAATTGACGTTTGCGGTGCGCGACACCGGCATCGGCCTGTCGGCCAAAGAGATGAGCCGGCTGTTCCAGTCGTTCTCGCAGGCCGACTCATCGACCACGCGCAAATACGGCGGCACGGGTCTCGGCCTCGCGATCAGCAAGCGCCTGAGCGAGCTGATGGGCGGCCGCATGTGGGCCCAAAGCGACGGCCTGGGCAAGGGATCGACATTCCTGTTCAACATTGAGGCACCCACTGCCGAACTGCCGCCGGCCCGGCAGCGCGACTTCATCGGCGTCCAGCCGGAGCTGCAAGGCAAGCGCGTGCTCGTCGTCGACGACAACGCCACCAACCGGCGCGTGCTGGGCCTGCAGACGGCCAAGTGGGGCATGTTCTCGCGCGCCACCGAATCGCCTCTCGAAGCATTGCGCTGGATCGAACACGGCGAGGCCTTCGATCTCGCGATCCTCGACATGCACATGCCCGAGATGGACGGCATTGCCCTGGCGCGGCGGATCCGCGAGCAGCATGCCGCGCTGCCGCTGGTGTTGTTCAGCTCGCTGGGGCGACGCGAAGTCGGCGGCGACGACCGGCTCTTTGATGCCTACCTCGCCAAGCCGATCCACCAGTCGCACCTGTTTGATACGCTGGTTGGCCTGCTGGCACACGACGCGGCCCCCAGGGTTGTCGTGGCGCCAGGAAAGCCGCAGCTCGATCCCGACCAGGCGGCGCGCCATCCGCTGCGCATCCTGCTGGCCGAGGACAATGTAGTGAACCAGAAACTCGCGCTGCGGCTGCTGCAGCAGATGGGCTATCGCGCCGACTTGGCATCGAACGGCATCGAGGCCATCGAATCGGTGCAGCGGCAGGCCTACGACGTGGTGCTGATGGATGTGCAGATGCCCGAGATGGACGGGCTCGAAGCCTCGCGCCAGATCAATGCGCGGTGGCCGCCGAAGGACCGGCCGCGCATCATCGCGATGACGGCCAACGCGATGCAGGGCGACCGCGACATGTGCCTGGCCGCCGGCATGGACGATTACCTGACCAAGCCAATTCGCGTGGAACGGTTGGTCGAGGCGCTGAACCAGGTGCCCGCCCGCAAGGACCAATGATGACCGCACCGACGATCGATCGCGCAACCTTCGAAGCGCTCAAGGAAACGACGGGCGCCGAGTTCGCGCTGGAGCTTGTGGATACGTTTCTCCAGGAAGCACCGGCGATGCTGGACGACCTGCGCCACGCGCTGGCGGCGCAGGACGCCGACAAGTTCCGCCGGGCCGCGCATTCGCTCAAGTCCAACAGCAACACCTTTGGCGCGCTTACGCTGGGCGCCATGGCCCGCGAACTGGAGCTCGGAGGTCTTTCACGCGGGCTTGAGAATGGCACCCAGTCGCTCGACGCGCTGGCTGAGGAGTATTCGCGCGTTGCCGCGGCGTTGACCGAGTTGCGTCATGCGTGACCTGAAAAGCTGGGCGGCCCGCTTGCTGGTGGTCGATGACAACAAGGTCAACCGACTGCTGCTCACGCGCAGCCTGGAACTGCAGGGCCACAGTATCGCATCGGCCGAGAACGGCCGCGTGGCGCTGGAGATGCTGCGGCGCGAACCCTTCGACCTGCTGTTGCTGGACATGGAAATGCCGGAGATGGACGGGTTCCAGGTGCTCGAACAACTGGTTAACGATCTTCAGTTGCGCGATCTGCCGGTCATCGTCACGTCGTCGCTGGAAGGCGTCGCCAACGTGGTTCGCTGCATCGAGCTCGGCGCCGAGGACTACCTCGCCAAGCCGGTCAATCCGGTGCTACTGAAGGCCCGCATCGGGGCGAGCCTAGAGAAGAAACACCTGCGGGACCAACAGAAGGAATTGATGCGCCGCTTCGCCACCCCGGAAGTGGCGCAGGACCTGCAGAATTCCGGTTTCTCGCTGGGCGGCAAACGCGTGCACGCCTCGGTGATGTTCTCCGATATCCGCGGCTTCACCTCACTCGCGGAATCGCAGCCGCCCGAGGAGACCATCGAGCTGCTCAACACCTATTACGAGCTGATGTTCGATGCGATCAGCAGCCACGGTGGCGTCGTCACGCAAATGATGGGTGACGGGCTGATGTCCGTCTTCGGCGCGCCGATGCCGCTCCCGGACCATGGCGAGAGCGCCGTGCGCGCGGCGCAGGAGATGGTCGAGTTGATCGACCTCTTCAACGTCGAACGAAACGCCGCCGGGAAGCCGCCGATCAGGATCGGCGTCGGCATCGCTTCCGGCGAGATGGTGGCCGGATACGCCGGCACCAACAAGCGGGCGACTTACACCTGCATCGGTGACACCGTCAATCTCGCGGCGCGGCTCGAGACGCATACCAAGGTCGCGCAACGCGCCATTCTGATCGACCAGGCCACGCGCTCGGCCCTGAGCGAGCGCATCACGATCGAGCCGCTCGGCCCCGTTCCGCTCAAGGGCAAGGGGGCGGCGGTGGCTGTGTTCTCGGTCGATCCGGCGCAGAAGCGCTAGTCTGAAACGGGTGCGTGATGCCGATCAAAATGCGGCCGGAATCCGATTTCAGTCGATCAAGGGCAAGTGCGATTTGACACTGGCTGTCGCATCGAATCCGGGTTATGACAGATCAGGAGACGGTCTTGACGCGGTCGCGTCGGATCTGCGGGCAGTGAAGCCAATGTATTTCCACGTGAGCCGCCTGGGCCCGCGCCTGCGCCTCGATACGCTCCATCTGCGCCCGGTCGCAGACCATCGATGAATCGCTGTCCGCCACTCGCATCGGCAACGACGAGCAAGCGGCCGCCAACAAGGCCCCGCTCAAAGCAAGGATCGGCTTCATGGCTGCCCCTCCTTTCGCCTGACTATAGGCAAAAAGGCGTTCGGCTTCAACTCCGGCCGCACAGTTTTTCCAGTGCCGCCAGGTGCTCCTGGGCCTTCGGAATGTTCCTGGCGATGGGCGTACGCTTCGCCAGCGATGGTCAAAGCTCGCGCGCGCCGAAGGTGTCGCAACGGCGCATGTCGCCGCTGTCGAGCCCGGCCTTGAACCAGCGCACGCGTTGCGCTGACGTGCCGTGCGTAAACGATTCGGGAGCGACGTAGCCGCGCGACCGCTGCAACCGATCGTCGCCGACCGCAGCCGCCGCCGCAATGCCCGATTCGACATCTTTGGCATCGATCAGTCCGCGCTGCTGCGCGGAGTGGCCCCAGATTCCGGCGAAGCAGTCGGCCTGAAGTTCCTGCCGGACCGACAGCGCGCTGCGCGTAATGTCGGAGGCTCCTGCGCTTTTCTGCTGTACCTGGGCCATCAATCCGAGCTGATTCTGCACGTGGTGGCCGACTTCGTGCGCGATCACGTAGGCGCGGGCGAAGTCGCCGGGCGCGCCGAAGCGCTTCGACAGCGCCTGGAAAAACGAGAGGTCGAGGTACACGTCACGGTCACCCGGGCAATAGAATGGCCCCGTCGCCGCGCTGGCGAGGCCGCACGCCGAGCCCACCTGATCGCGGAACAGCACCAGCTTTGGCGGTTGATAGCGTCCGCCTCTCTGCTGGAACGCCCCCGCCCACACGTCTTCGGTGTCGCCCAGCACGCGCGCCACGAATTCTTTCTGCTCATCGCGCGGCGAGGTGGCGCCGGGCGGGCCCGAAGGCGCGGGTGCCTGTGTCTGCGTCTGCGTCGGAGCGCCGCTATCGCTGAGAAGCGCCAGCACGTCGAGCGGGTTCTTGCCCAGCAACAGGCTGACGATGATCACCACGACTATGCCGCCGACACCCAGGCGCATACCACCGAACCCGGGCGATCCCCCGCCCGAGCTTTCCTCGACATTGTCGCTACGACGGAAATCCTGCCAGCGCATTGCGGTCTCCCTTTGTGGATGCGGTGCATTTTACCGCGCCCGGCCGACGCTGAACCCAACTTAGCCCAGCGCGTCGATCGAGCGCGGCCAATGAACACCGCGAACGATCGAGCGAATTTCTGACTCAGTACACTAAACGAGACCCGCCACGCCCAATGCGGCGCCGGCTCCCAATAGCAGGAGCGGATGCAAACGAGTGGCCAAGGTCAGCGCCACGGTTGCACCCGTGACGGCGAGCGCGGCCCACGTTTGATCGGCGGTCCGCGCCAGAATGTAGCCGCTGGCAAGGACCAATCCGACCGTCACGGGTGCGAGCCCGTGCTGGATCGCGGCACGCAGCGGCGCCTCGCGAAAACGGTCCCAGATATGGGCGATGGCAAACGTCAGCACCGATGACGGAACGCAGATCGCGGCAGTGGCCACCAATGCGCCCAGCACCCCGGACACTTGCCATCCGATCACGCTGACGATGAGCATATTGGGACCGGGCGCAGCCTGCGCGATTGCGAACGCCTGCGCAAAGTCGGCGTCGCTCATCCAGTGCTCCAGCTCGACCACGCGGCGATGAATCTCGGGAATCAGCGCGTTGACGCCGCCGATCGCCAGCAACGAAAGGAGCGAGAACTGCCACGCCAGCTCGGCGAGAACCGATGTGATCATCGCCGGATCATCCACCGCGCGAGCGCGATCGATATCGGTGCGAGCACGGCGAGCACCCACAGCAGTGGCAGCCGCAGCAGCGCAATGGCGATGAAGGCCAGCGCGCACATGACGATGTGCCAGGGAATGCCCTTGAGCGGGCGCGCCATTTTGAAACCGGTGGCGATGATCAGTCCCGTCGCCGCCGCCGAAACACCGTGGGTGGCACCTTGTACCGCCGCCAGGTCGGCGAATCTTGCGTACAGCGCCGCCAGGCCAAGCACGATGACAAAAGGCATCAGCATCAGGCCCAGGGCCGCGGCAATGGATCCCAGCGGGCCACGAAAACGGCTGCCGACGATGATAGACACGTTGACGATGTTGGGACCAGGAAGAAATTGCGACAGCGACAGCACTTCGGTGAACTCGCGCTCGCTCAACCACCGATGCCGCTCGACCAGCATCCGGCGAGCAAACGGCAGCACGCCGCCGAATCCTTGCAGGCCGACCATGAGGAAGCCAAGAAAAAGGCCGCGCTTGGTGGGCACGTCGACCGGGTTCTGCGCGGGTGCCGATGGAGTATTCATGGCCAACATGATAACGGGCGATGATTTACCGGGGTACTCTGCCGTTCATCCTGATCCAACTGCCCACCGTCGCGCTGCTGCGCCGGTTTCCGCATCTGGCGACAGCATTGCCGGCGCCGCTCGCTTGAAACCTGAGGATCAGGGCTTGAGCGCCTTGTAGAGAAACGGCAGGCTCACGTCCATCCGGTAGTCGATGTCGGAATGGTTGTCGTCGAATTCCTCGTAGGTATGCTTGATGCCGGCCGACGCGAGCCGCTTGGAAAGAATTCTCGTGCCGAAATGGATGTGATATTGGTCGCGCCAGCCGCAGTCGATGTAGATGCCGCGCAAGGTTTTGAGGTTGGCCTTGTACTTGTCGACAAGATTGACCGGATCCTGCTCGCGCCATCGCTGCCAGCGCTTTTCGATCATCTCGCCGCTCTCGAGATTGAACGGCAGGCGGAAACCGAGCGGCGATTTCGGATCGGGGTCGTAGGTGGCCGCCATGCACAGGTTCATGATCGCGTGGCCTTCGCCGAGCGAAAGTTTTTCCTTTTCCCAGACGTGTTCGAGAAAGCGCTTGACCCGGCCGTCGTCGAGCCCGTCGGCAAGACCCTTGCGGGTGCTTTCGCGCAAGGCGTCATATTTTCCGGGCTTGCGCTTCGACGAGCGAAACCGGGAGAGCTCCGCCAAGGTGTTGGGCCAGTCGTGTCCGTAGACAAAATCGAAGTAGGAGTCGCCCGAGTGATCGGCAATCGCGCCCCAGTGCTGCGCGTATTTCATGCCATGGATGATGGCGCCGTACCCGCCCGAGGATTTGCCGAAACAACCGCGATGCTCGCGCGAGGCGAGCGTACGGAATTCGCGATCGACAAAGGGGATCAGCTCGCGGACAAGGTAGTCCGCATAGTTGCCGAGCGCCGATGAATTGACGTACTGGTTGCCGCCGAGCGCCGTAAAACAATCGGGGAAGACCATCAGCGCCGGGCCCATCTTCCGATCGTGGATCAGCCGTGCGACGCGCTCGGGAACGTTGTCCGAGAATGGTTTCCAGTTGGCGTGCGCAAGGCCCGAACCGGTAAATCCAACCAGGTCCCAGAGCACCGGGAACCGCTTGCCGAGGCCGCGGCCTGCCCGCTGGTCGTACTCCGCCGGCAGCCAGACGCCAAGCTTTCGAAGGTAAGGGTCGCCGAGGCGGTTGCCTTTCAGCACTCTGGACGTGTGTTCCAGCACGACCAGCTTGCCGCCGGGGCCCTTGGAGCGTTTGAGCGTCATGCACTTCCTCGTCGCTTGCGAGCGCGCATTGTAGCGCGGTGCCCGGCGCTTTTTCGGCTGCGCCAAGCCGCACCAAGCTTGGTCACGTAGCGGACAGCGGTTGCGCCGTCGGCGCTTGAATTTTGCACGAAGCCCTCGCTGCTTAACGTTCCAAAATCGCAGCCACGCCCATGCCACCGGCGGTGCAGATCGAGATCAAACCTCGTCCTGACCTTCGCTGGTGAAGCTGTTTGGCCAGCGTCCCGACGATGCGCGTACCCGTCGCGGCAAACGGGTGGCCCAGCGCAACGCTCCCGCCTTTCGGGTTCAGTCGTTCGCGGTCGATCGTCCCAAGTGGCGCGCTGCGGCGAAGCTTCTCGCGGCAGTAATCGGCGGACTCCCATGCCTTGAGCGTGCACAGGACCTGCGCCGCAAACGCCTCGTGAATTTCGTAGATGTCGAAATCCTGAAGGGTGATGCCGGCACGATCGAGCATTGCCGGCACGGCGTAGGTCGGCGCCATCAGCAGGCCTTCGCGCGGTCCCGCCATGCCCATGTAATCGACCGCGGCGACGGCGGAATGGGTGAGAAAGGCCTGGATCGGCATGCCTCGCGCGTTGGCCCATGTTTCGCTGGCAAGCAATACGCAGGAGGCGCCATCGGTCAGCGGTGTGCTGTTGCCCGCCGTCAGCGTTCCCGTTTCGCTCCTGTCGTATACCGGCTTGAGCGCCGCGAGCTTGTCGAGACTGGTGTCAGGGCGCAGGTTGTTGTCGCGGGTCAAGCCCGCCATCGGTACCACCAGGTCGTCGTAAAACCCTTCTTGCCACGCCTTGGCACCCTTGATGTGACTTTGAAAAGCGAGCTCATCCTGCTCGACCCGGCCGATGCCCCATTCCTTCGCCATTAGCTCGCAGTGCTCGCCCATCGACAAGCCGGTGCGGGGCTCGCCCACCATGGGCACGGCCGGCTTGAGATCGCGCGGTCGCAGTCGTAGCCACGGCTTCAATCGCCGACCGAGCGAACGGCCACGCGCGCTTTCGAGCACGATGTTCTTGAGCGCCGGGCTGTAGGCGACCGGAAGGTCGCTGGTCGTGTCGACCCCGCCGGCGATCGCAACGTCGATTTCACCCGACGCGATGCGCTGAGCGAGTTGAACGGCAGTGGTCAGACTGGTGCCGCACGCGCGCTGCACATCGTAGGCGGGAGTGTGCGGATGAAGCCCGGAACCCAGCGCCGCTTCACGGGTGAGGTTCCAGTCACGCGAATGCTTGATCACCGCGCCGGCGGCGACTTCGCCGAGCGTCTCGCCCATAAGCCCGAATTTGTCGACCAGCGCACGTAGCGCCGCAGTCAGCATCTCGAGATTGCCGAGCGCTCTGTAGGAGCCGTTGCTGCGCGCAAACGGGATACGGGCGCTGCCGATGATGGCTACACGACGCAGGTCATTTCGCACAGGAAGCTTTTCGCGGCATGAACGGCATGGTCTTCGATTATCCTCCCGCGGTGAGCGGGATCAGCGGCGCCGTCAGGGCGACGATGTGCTCGAACGTTTGCATGAACTCGGTGAGGCCAAAAATAGCGCATTCTACGCAGGGCCACAGTAGCGGATGGCAACCGTGACGTTGCGAAGAGGCGCCGCCCTTGTCGGATGCTGTTACCCTGTTCGCACCTTGGTGTTTTGTGGCACATTAGACTCCGTGCATACGCAAGCATCCGGAGCATCGCCTCGGACGCCTCGCGCTAAAAGGGCATTTTTTTGAGTCAACGCTGTCCCATTGGCGTGGCAGGGAGAAAAATCGTGCCTGAACATACGCTTGTCCGCCGTCCCAGCGCCGCCCGCCCGCCGACTCCATTGCGGTCACGTGTGCCGTGGCGGCTGTCCGACATCGACTACGCCGCGATCGATCGGTCGCGGGTCGCCAGCGATCCGACGCTGTTCACGCTGGTCACGATGGCTTCGTTTGTCGAAACCGGGTCGGATTTGTACGCGCACGTCCTGGTGTCGTATTTCAGCGAGGATCCGGAAGTCGCAGGTTGGCTCGCGCAGTCGTGGGAGCATGAGGAAGTGCAGCACGGCGCCGCGCTTCGTGCGTACGTCGAACATGCGTGGCCGGATTTCGATTGGCAAAGCGTGTATGACACGTTTTTCGAGGAGTACGCCAAGACTTGTACGCTGCCCGACCTCGAGCCAACGCACGCGCTCGAGCTCGCGGCGCGGTGCGTCGTGGAAATGGGCACCGCGACGCTCTACAGCTCACTGCACGATTACGTCGAGGAGCCGGTGCTGAAAGATCTCGCGGCGCGGATTTATGCCGACGAGGTGCGCCACTACAAGCATTTCTACCGCTACTTTCGCCGTTATCAGCAGCGTGAAGGCCACGGAAGATGGCGCGTGGGCCGAACGCTCGCCAAGCGCATGTTCGCGTCGCGGGACGACGATGGGTATTGCGCCTACCGTCACGTTTGGCGCGCGACACGCGCGAGTGAGGGTGGCTCGGTCGAACGCGACTATCAGGCATTTCTGGACCGCGTCGGCACGCTGGCGCGTCGGCATGCGCCGCGGGAGCTGCCGGTGGATATGCTGCTCAGGCCGTTGTAGTTGCCTGCGCCGGCGTTGCGTGGCGCGAAAGCGGTTGCGCGCACGCTTTATCGCTGGTGGCTGCACGCCTGACACGCCGCACCGCGGCAGTTAGCTTCACGGCGTCTGAGCCCGTGAAGCGCTGACATCTCAGCGAACGGCCGCCGTCGCGGTCTTGAGCGCTACCAGCTCGACGGCGAAGCTCATGTCGTCGCTTGCCATCCAGGCGTGTCCGTCCTGGATCGTGCATTGAAGCTCCATGTTTCGCCCGGCGAGGCTCGCCAGCGCCTTGCACGTTGCGGGCACGACGTGATGCACGGTGAGGTTTTCGGCGCGCTCGATTCGCGCACCGACGCGCTGCCACCACTTTCCCGCATCGTGACCGCCGTAGCTGTAGATGAAAACCTGCCGCGCGCGGCCGCAAGCCTTGCGGATCAGCCTTTCGTCGGGCTGGCCGACATCGATCCAGAGTTCGATCACCCCTGTCAGATCCTTCTGCCACAGGTCGGGCTCGTCGTCGGCGCCGATTCCTCGGCCGAACTGCAGCGCGTCATCGGCATGGAGCGCGAAGGCAAGGATGCGCAGCATCATGCGCTCGTCGGTTTCGGAAGGGTGCCGGGCCAGCGTCAGCGCGTGGTCCCGATAGTAGTGCCGATCAACGTTCGCGATCCGCAGCGCCGCCTTGCAGATGGTCGCCTTGAGCGCCATCGGCGGACGCTATTTGTACCGACCGCCGAAGCGGCGCACGCCGGGCTTCGCGGTGTGCGCAGGCGTGCGCGGCGCGGCATGCGGCGACGTGGCAGGAGCGCGGGCTTGCGTTGCCGGTGGGGGCGAAGCCGGCGCATGCGTGGCTCGCGCCGCCGAACCCTGCGGGCCTCGCTTGCCCTGCGTCGTTCGTGCATTCCCCGGCGCCGTGGCGCGGGTCGCGGTGCCGCCGCGACCGCTTTGGCTCGTTCCCGCCGACCGCTGCCGCGATTTTGGACCCGATGGAACACCGCCTCGCGCGCCGCGTTGCGGGCGTTGCTGGATCGGCTGCGCGATCGCTCGCCGGTCGGGTTCGAAACCGGCGACGATCTCGCTGGGTATCTCGCGCTTGATCAGCGTTTCGATGTCGCGCAGGAACGCATGCTCGTCGACGCATACCAGTGAAATCGCTTCGCCCGTGGCGCCGGCGCGGCCGGTGCGGCCGATGCGATGCACGTAGTCCTCGGGCACGTTTGGGAGATCAAAGTTCACGACGTGCGGCAGCTCTTCGATGTCGATGCCGCGCGCGGCGATGTCGGTCGCAACCAGCACCTGCAGTGTCGCAGTCTTGAATTCCGAAAGTGCGCGGGTGCGCGCACCCTGGCTCTTGTTGCCGTGAATCGCGAGCGCGGTGATGCCGTCCTTGTTGAGCTGCTCGGCGAGCTTGTTGGCGCCATGCTTGGTGCGCGTGAACACCAGCACCTGAAACCAGTTGCGGGTCTTGATCAGATGCGAGAGCAATTCGCGCTTGCGGTCGCGATCGACGGGGTGGACTCTTTGTGTCGTCGCTTCGACGGTGGAGTTGCGGCGTGCGACCTCGATCGTCGCCGGATGATCGAGCAGCGTGTCGGCGAGACTCCTGATCTCGTCCGGGAACGTCGCCGAAAAGAGCAGGTTCTGCCGGTGTTTCGGGAGCATCGCCAGAATCCGGCGGATGTCCCGGACGAAGCCCATGTCAAGCATGCGATCGGCTTCGTCGAGCACCAGTATCTCGACTCGCGACAGGTCGACGCTCTTTTGCCCATGCAGGTCGATCAAGCGGCCCGGCGTCGCGACCAGAATGTCGACGCCGCGCCTGAGCTGCGCCATCTGCGGCTGGATTCCCACGCCACCGTAGACCACCGCGGATACCTGCTTTGCGTATTTGCCGTAGACGCGCACGCTTTCCTCGACTTGCGCAGCCAGCTCGCGCGTCGGGGTGAGGATCAGCACGCGCACTGGCCGCCGGCCGCCCGCGTGCGCTGCGACGCGATGGGTCATGAGCCGCTGCAGAATAGGCAGCACGAAGC
>DAIQRF010000263.1:0-3295 GCA_036786505.1 Casimicrobiaceae bacterium
CCAGCATCGTGCGCAACCGCTGTCTCGATCAAATGCGCCGGCGCGAGGTCGACACCGTGACCATCGACGATGAGGAACAAGGGATGATGCTCGCCGACGACCGCCCCAGCCCGATGGAGATGCTGCTCTCGAGCGCTGACGCGCTCGCGGTCAAAAGCTGCGTCGAAGGATTGGAGGCCGGACAGAAGCAGGCGATCGCGCTCGCGTTCTACCAGGGCTTGTCGCACTCCGAGCTTGCGCTCCATCTCCGTCAACCCCTGGGCACGGTCAAGTCGTGGGTGCGCCGCGGTCTTGTGCGCCTCAAGGCGTGCCTCGACGGTGCGGGCCTGGAACGCTGACGCGCGAACTCAAAGGTCGCGATGAATTACCTCAAACCCGAACGCCTCGACGCGCTGGCTGCCCAGTACGTGCTCGGGACGCTTTCGCGCGCGGCACGACAGCGCGTGGCTCGGCTCGCGCGCGGCAACGAAACCGTCGCTTCCGCGCTTCGAGCATGGGAAAACCGTTTGCTGCCGCTGGCGGAAAGCCTGCCCGCCGTCGCCCCGCCGGACCGCGTGTGGTTTGCCATCCTCTCCCGGGTCCAGGGTCAACACGGCTCAGCAGGCTCGATCTGGGCCAATCTTGGCCTCTGGCGTGGCCTGACGCTGGCCGGCTTCGCCACCGCCCTGGCGCTGGCAGTGGTACTCCTGACGCCGCGTCCCGAAACGCCGATGGAAACGCTGGTGGTGGTGCTCGCGGGGCAGGATGCGCGGCCGGCGCTGGTCGCTTCGGCGGACCGGTCCGGGCGAACGCTGACGGTCAAGGCCCTCGCTCCCGTTCAGCCCGCCGCCGGCCGCGTGCTGCAACTCTGGGCGCTGCCAGAGCGAGGCAATCCACGCTCGCTTGGATTGATCCCCGCATTGGGCGCCGCACTGAACGTTGTGCACCTGGATTTGCCTGCGCCTGCCGGCCAGGCATTGCAGAACATTCCAGCGCTTGCCGTCAGCGTCGAGCCGCAAGGCGGTTCCCCGACCGGTTTGCCGACCGGTCCGGTGCTCTATTCGGGTCCGATCCAGCGGCTGTATTGACGCGACCGCGCGCAAAACCAGGTCCGGCCGCGTTAGTTAGAGCGCTGGCCGAGCGAATGCGGCCCTACGAACGCTTGCTGATGGTCTGCTCGATGGCGCCGAAGATCGAGTGCCCGTGATCGTCGAGCATCTCGATGCGAACCCGATCGCCGAAGCGCAGGAACGGCGTTGACGGTTTACCCGCGAGTATCGTTTCCACGGTTCGCTGTTCGGCGATGCAGGCGTAGCCGACGCCGCCACTCGCGGCCGGCCGGCCGGGGCCGCCGCCTTGTTTGTTGGACACGGTTCCGGAACCGATGATGGTGCCGGCAGCGAGTGCGCGCGTCTTCGCCGCGTGTGCGATCAGACGCGGAAAACTGAACGTCATGTCGACGCCGGCATTGGGGGTTCCAAACAGCGCGCCGTTCAGATGCGTGATCAGCGGCAAATGGAGCTTGCCGCCGTGCCACGCGTCGCCCAGTTCGTCCGGCGTCACCGCGACCGGAGAAAAGCTCGACGCCGGCTTGCTTTGAAAGAAGCCGAAGCCCTTGCCCAGCTCGGCCGGAATGAGGTTGCGCAGGCTTACGTCGTTGACCAGCATCAAGAGCCGCACCTGCGACTCGGCCGCCTGCGGCGTCACGCCCATCGGCACGTCGCCGGTGATCACCGCGACCTCGGCTTCGAAATCGATGCCCCACGTTTCGTCCGGAAATACGATGTCGTCCATCGGCGCAAGGAAACCGTCCGAGCCGCCCTGGTACATGAGCGGATCGGTCCAGAACTCCGCCGGCATGGTCGCGCCGCGCGCCTGCCGCACCAGCATGACGTGATTGACGTAGGCCGAGCCGTCCGCCCATTGGTAGGCGCGCGGCAGCGGTGAACGCGCGTGCCGCGGATCGAACGCGACGGCGCGCGTTGTTTTTCCTTCGTTCAGTTGCGCATAGAGCTTTTCGAGACGGGGCGCGGCCACGTCCCACGCGTCGAGCGCCGCCTGCAGCGTGGGCGCGATCTCGGGAACGGCGACGGCGCGGGAAAGATCACCACTGACAAGCGCCAGCGTGCCGTCGCGCGAGCCATCCTTGAGCGTCGCCAGCTTCATCTTCAGGAACCCGTCACGCGCTTGAGGGCGTAGCCGTCGGCGCGATCTTCCATTTCCCAGCCCGCGGCCTGAATTTCGGCGCGCAGACGATCGGCCTCGGCCCACTGTCGGGACTGGCGCGCGGCGGCGCGTGCCGCGGCCAGCACCGCGATCGGCTCGGGAATCGGCTCGGCCTTCGGCGCCCAGGAAGCGAGCCCGAGCCCGAACACCCGGTCGAAGTCAACGAGCGTCGCCTTCTTGGTGTCCGTCGCCAAGTTGCCGCGAAGCACCTCCCACGCCAGCGCCAGCGCGCGCGGCAAGTTCAAGTCGTCGTTGATTTCCGCGGCAAAGCGCTCGCGATATCCCGCGTCCAGTTCAGCGAAATTCGCGCCGGTCTCACCGAGCGCGAACGTCCCGTGGCGAAGCCGGTCGAGACCCTTCGCGGCCGCGTCCAGCGCGTCCCAGGTGAAATTGAGCTGGGTACGATAGTGTGCCGTCAGGCAAAGGTAGCGATACGCCAGCGGGTCGTAGCCCCGGTCGATGAGCGATTGCAGGCGCAGGAATTCGCCCGCGGATTTCGCCATCTTGGCATCGTTCGACAACAGAAAATAGGCGTGCATCCAGAAGTTGGCGAGCCTCGTGCCGACGCGCGCCTCGGTCTGGGCGATTTCGTTGGTGTGATGAACCGCGATGTGATCTTCGCCGCCGCAATGGATGTCGAAAAAATCGCCGAGGTACTTCTGCGCCATCGCCGAGCATTCGATGTGCCAGCCCGGAAAGCCGGGGCCCCAGGGGCTGTTCCATTCCATCTGCCGATGTTCGCCGGGCGGGGAGAATTTCCAGAGCGCGAAGTCGGTAATGCTTTTCTTCTCGCCGAGCTCCACCCGCTTGCCGGCTTCCAGTCCCGCCTTGTCGAGGCGGGCGAGAAAGCCATAGTCCGGCTGCAAGCTGGTGTTGAAGTAGATTCCGTCCGACGTCCGATAGGTAAACCCGTTTTTCTCGATGTCGGCGATGAACCCGATCTGGTCCTGAATATGATCGGTGGCGCGACAAAGCACCGACGGCGCTTCCATGTTCAGTCGCGCCATTTCGTCGATGAACGCATCGGTGTAGAGCTGCGCGATTTCCCAAGCCGTCTTGCCGGTCCGGCGCGCGCCCTTTTCCATTTTGT
>DAIQRF010000021.1:0-13548 GCA_036786505.1 Casimicrobiaceae bacterium
ATCGGCAAGCCGGCCGGCGCCATAGTTGCTCAGCGCCTTGGTGATGCCAAACACGACGATGAACGACAGAATCGCCGCGCGCGCGGCAACATGAAATTCCTGCTCGGCAATCGCGGGCAGGATGCTGCGCTCGAGGCCCACCATCGCCCCCACGAAGGCGTTGACCACGACCAGCAGCGAGAACTGGGCCAAGTTCTCACGCAGGCCGAGCCGGATGACGGCCTCGGGCATCGCGGCTACGCTGTCAGGCCGCGGTTGACGAGCAACATGCGCTCCATTTCCGCGGGTTTCGGCGGCACCTCGCTCACCGCCGCGACGAACGCCTCGCGCTCCTTCGAAAGCAGCGGGTTCCAGCGCTTCTCGAAGCCGAGCGTCGACGAGGGTTTGCCGGACAGCCCGACCCCGCATGCGCTGCCGGCCTGGTGTCCGGGAAAGATCTCGATCTCATCGGGCAGCGAAAGGAGCTTCGCGTGCAGCGTTTCGTGCAGCTGCGCCGCCATCTCGGCTTCGCGTCCCATGAGGTCGGGACGCCCGACGGCGCCTACGAACAGCGTATCGCCGGTCACGACAAACCATGGCGCTTCGCCGCGGCGCAGGTCGGTGACCAGGAGGCAAACGCTGTCGGGGGTGTGGCCCGGTGTATGCAGCACCTTCACCTTCACGTTGCCCACGTCGAGCACCTGGCCATCGGTGAGCGGAAGAAAGTCGAAGCGGACGCAGCCGCGGTTGCTTTCATGCAGGCAGTAGGGCGCAGCGGCGACCTGCGCGAGCTTGCGGCCACCCGAGTAGTGGTCGGCGTGGACATGGGTATCGATGACGTAGGCGATGCTTACGTTCGCCTTCTTCGCCTCGTCGATGAACCGCTGTTCATCGCCGGCCACGACGTCGACCGCAACGGCTTTGCCGACGGTTGCGCAGCCGAAGAAGTAGGAAAGCGAGGCTTCGGTGGTTGCGATTTGCCTGAAGAACATCGGAAACTCCTGTGGTTCACGCCCGCCCGAGCGCAATCGAAAAACCAGTAACGGGGCGGCTCGGCGCTATCGGTCACCCGCTTCCAGTGGCAGCCCGGCGGCGAGCCATTCGCTCACGCCGTCAGCGAGCCTGGAGACGCGGAATCCGCGCTTCGCGAGCAGCTTCACCGCTTCGTCGGACATCACGCAAAACGGCCCGCGACAATAGGCGACGATAGGCTTGCCCTTCGGCAACTCGGCGAGTCGGGCGCGCAGCTCCGCAAGTGGCATCGAGCGCGCGAAGGGGAGATGCTGCTGGTCGTATTCGCTGCGCGGGCGCACGTCGAGCACCACGACCTCGCCCTTGCGTGCCTTGCGCAGCAGCGCGTCCCGATGCTCGCCGTGCCAGGCGCCGTCAGGCGTGCCGAGCTGGCGCATCGCCTCCTGCAGCTCGAACAGGCGGTCCTCGGCGAGCACCCGCAGCGCCACCCAGAAACGCGCGATGTCGGGGCTGGCGAGGCGGTAGATCACGTTCTTGCCTTGCCGCTCGGTCTCGACCAGGCGGTTGACGCGCAATTCTTTCAGATGTGCGCTGGCAAGATTGACGGTGATGTCGGCCTCGCGGGCCAGCGTCGCGACCGACTTCGGCGCCTGGCAGAGCAGTTCGATGAGCTCGAGCCGCTTCGGACTGGCCACCGCCTTGGCGATGCGCGCCACAAGTTCGTACAGGAGATTCTTTGTTTCACGGCCAGCGGTCATGGGTCGCCCTCGGAACTCTCCAAACAATCCCTCGTTTCCTTGATCAGGATCAAAGCCTGCACTTGAGACTTATCATAACATTCCTTAGAATGTTTGCAAAGATGGGTCGCGGCGATGATCTCGGCACCGTGGTCTACGGACCTTGGGTATGAATGCAGAGTCAGAAGATGAAAACCCTGTTCATCCTGAACGATGCGCCGTACGGCAGCGAACGCAGCTACAACGGCGTGCGCCTTGCGGCATCGCTGTCGAAGGTCGCGCTCGAAGAAGTGAAGGTATTCCTGATCGGGGATGCCGCATCCTGCGCCAAGGGCGGCCAGAAGGTGCCGGAGGGCTTCTACAACCTCCAGGTCATGCTCGGCCGCGTGGCGCGCAATGGCGCCCAGATCGGCGTGTGCGGAACGTGCATGGACGCGCGCGGGATCGCGGAAACGGAACTGATCGAAGGGTCCCACAAGAGCACGCTGGCCGAATTGACCGCGTGGACCCAATGGTCCGACAAGGTGATCGTGTTTTGAGGAGTGAGCCATGACGCGCGGCAAGACGGTCCTCATCCTTGGTGGCGGCATCGGCGGCTCGGTTGCGGCCAGCCGGCTGCGGAAGATGCTTCCCCGTGAACACCGGGTCGTTCTGGTGGAACGGGAATCCGCGCACGTTTTCGCACCCTCGTTCCTCTGGTTGATGGTCGGTGAGCGCAGCGCGAGGCAGATTTCCCGGCCGATGACCGCGCTGGCCAGGCGCGGCATCGAGCTCGTTCAGGGGACGATCGAGCACATCGACCCGGTGCAACGAGTGGTTCGCGTCGACGGCAGGGAGCTCTCCGGCGACTATCTTGTCATCGCCCTGGGTGCCGAACTCGCGCCCGAAGCGATCCCGGGGCTGGTCCAGGCGGGCCACAATTTCTACACCTTGCGTGGGGCCGAATCGCTGCGCGACGCAAGGCTCGAAGTGCGCAAGGGTCGCATCGTGGTGCTTGTGTGCGCGCTGCCCTTCAAATGCCCCGGGGCGCCTAATGAAGCCGCGATGCTGCTGGAGTATGACTGCCGCAGGCGCGGCGTTCGCGACCAGATCAATATCGACCTCTATACGGCCGAACCGGGCCCGATGCCCGTGGCAGGGCCGGCGGTCTCGAATGCGCTGCGGAAGATGATCGAAGCCAAGGGCATCGGGTACCACGCGAACCATGCGGCGACGGCTGTCGATCTTGCGCAACGCCGGATAAGCTTTGCCAACGGTGCCACAGCCACGTTCGACCTGCTCGCGTACGTCCCGCCGCACCGCGCTCCGCAAGTGGTCGGCGATGCCGGGATGTGCGGGGAGAGCGGCTGGGTGCCTGTGGATCGCGGCACCATGGAAACGAAATTCCAGGGTGTCTTCGCGATTGGTGACGTGACCGGGATCATGCTCACTTCCATCGGCAAGCCATTGCCGAAGGCGGGCGTGTTCGCCCACTACGAAGCCGAGGTGGTGGCGCACAACATCGTTCGCGCGGTGACCGGCCACGGAATGGAACAACGGTTCACCGGCGACGGCGAATGCTTTGTCGAAACCGGAGGCGGCAGGGCCGCGTTCGGGAGCGGCAACTTCTATGCCGATCCTGCGCCGCAGATCCGGCTGAAGGAGCCCAGTGCGCTATTGCATCTGGGAAAAGTCGCCTATGAAAAGTTCTGGCTCTATCGCTGGTCCTGGCGTAATCCGGAACCGGCGCCGAGCCCCGCCTGCGATGGTGGCGGCGACGAGTTGCCGCCTCATTGAAGGCATTGACTCAGGAAAGCAATCGAAACGACACGGCCCGCGAGTACGGCATGGACGCTGATCGCGACACGTACGGCGCTTGCGGAGGCGCAACATGTTCAATGGCATGGGCGGCGGATGGGGAATGGGTTTTGGCGGCCCGTTCATGATTCTGTTCTGGATCCTGGTCATCGTGGGCGTCGTGGTGCTCGTGAAGTGGCTGGCCGACCAATCGTTGGCCGGCAAGGGCTCACTCGAGCCGCGTGCGCGGGCGTCCGAGCACCAGGCTTGGCCTAGGTCAAGGAATGCAACTCCGCGCTGAGCCAAAATGCTCCCGGTGGCGAGTTCTTCGACGGAACCGCCCAACCCATCCACATCGACGAAGGAAAACCCTCATGTTCAGCAATATCCTAGTGCCGACCGACGGTTCCAAGCTGTCGCAGAAAGCGGCGCAAGAAGCAATTCAACTCGCCAAACTCACCGGCGCGAAGCTCGTCGCGCTGCACGTCTATCCGAAATTCTCCGGCAGCCCTTATGGCACATTCGGACCCTCGGAAGATGTCATCGCCGAAGCGCACACCAGGCAACACGCGGCTGAGGCCGAGAAGGTCTTCGCGGCAATCAAAAAGATCGCCGGTGCCGCCGGCGTCGCGCTCGATACAGTCCTTGTCGAGAGTAACGATATCTACAAGCAGATCATCGCGGTCGCCAAGAAGAAGAAAAGCGATCTCATTTGCATGGCCTCACACGGCCGCCGCGGGTTGTCGGGTCTCGTCCTCGGCAGTGAAACGCACAAGGTACTGACCCATAGCGCGATTCCGGTGCTGGTCCTGCGCTGACGAGCGCCGCCATCGGTGCGTTGCACCCGGCCGCGGGCTTTGGCTGGGTCGCCGCGGCGGTGAAACCGCTTCGAACCGGAATCCTGGCAGCACCGGGTACGTCAGATGACGCGCGAGTAGCGGGCCCGCTCGCGCTGCTCGCGCAGGTAACGGTCGAATACCATCGCAACAGCGCGAACCAGGAGACGGCCGCGCGCGGTTACCGTGATCGCGTCCGACGCGATTTCGATCAACCCGTCGTCGACGAGCGGTTTGAGGGCCTCGAGCTCGGTTGCGAAGTACTCGTGGAACGCGATGGCGTGCGCGTCTTCGACACGCTCGAACGATACAGTGAACCGGCACATGAGCGCCTGGATCACATCGCGCCGCAACAGGTCGTCGGCCGAGAGCTGCCAGCCGCGAAAACACGGTAATGCACCGGCGTCGAGCCGGTCGTAATAATCATCGAGGGTACGCAGGTTCTGGCTGTAAGTTGCGCCGACCTTGCCGATCGCCGAAATGCCGAACGATAAGAGATCGCAATCGGCGTCCGTCGAGTAGCCCTGGAAATTGCGCTGCAGCTTCCCCTCGCGCTGCGCGACCGCGAGCTCGTCGTGGGGCTTCGCGAAGTGGTCCATGCCGATGTAGACATAACCGGCACCGGTCAGCTTGTCGATTGCCAGGTCGAGGATCGCAAGCTTGGCGTCCGGCGACGGCAATTCGGCTTCGATGATCCGTCGCTGCGGCTTGAACAGATGCGGCACGTGCGCGTAGCTGTACAGCGCGATTCGGTCCGGTGCCGCCTGGATTACTTGGTCCAGCGTGATGCAGAAGCCGGGCACCGTTTGCCGCGGCAGACCGTAGATTAGATCAACGTTGATTGAGCGGAAGCCGTTCGCGCGCGCCGCGTCGAGAACGACGCGCGTCTCGGCCTCGCTCTGGACGCGGTTCACCGCTTTTTGCACTTCGGGGTCGAAATCCTGGACACCCAGGCTCATCCGGTTAAAGCCCAATTTAGCCAGCAACGCGACGTCCGCGCTGCTCACCTTGCGCGGGTCGATCTCGATCGACATCTCGGCGTCGTGGTCGAACGTGAAGTTGTCACGCAGGACGCGCATCAGTAGCGTCATTTCATCTGCTGACAGAAACGTCGGCGTGCCTCCGCCCCAGTGCAGTTGCTTGACTGGCGCTTCGCGATTGACCCTGGCGGACAGGAGGCCAATCTCCTTCCCAAGGTAGCGGATGTACTTCGCCGATCGACCATGGTCCTTGGTGACGACTTTGTTGCACGCGCAGTAGTAACAGATGGTGTCGCAGAACGGCACGTGCACATACAAGGACAGCGGCTGCGGAGCGCCCTCGGCTTGGCGGTTGAGAAGCGCGTTAACCAGATGTTCGGCGGTGAATGCTTCGGTAAAGCGATCTGCCGTCGGATAGGAAGTGTAGCGCGGGCCAAAGCGGTCGTACTTGCGAATTAGATCCGAGTCGAACGAGAGGCCCGTAGTCGGTGCGGTGTGAACCATGCTCGCATGGTGCCAGCCGGCCCCGGCCTCCACCTTGAGGCAGATCAAGCCGATGCAGAATCCGCTCCGACCGCCAGATGGGTGCATACTTTGTTTCGGTCCATCGTCCCTTCGACATCCAACTCAGTCTGACCCCGACCGGATGGATTCAACCGAGGCTGATCGTCTCTGTTGAACATGACTCACGCAAGCGATTTTATCGGCCGCCAAGACCGGCCTCGATCCAGGCCATGGGGATTTCTGGACCTGACTTGAATGGACCCGGGTTGATCTAGGTCAGGGAAACCGTGACGAAACACAGGTAGTCTCTACTTGTCGTGTGTCGGCTTCGCGCGGCACCGAACGGATGGTTGAAAGGATGGTTTCGAATCCGAGCTCGGGGGTCTAAGCCTTAAAAGGAGAGTGCTGCGATGGTCTACCGCAATATGAGAGCGATGGCAGGATCAGTCGCGTTCCCGTTGCTGACGGCGGCGTTGACGTTGCTACTGTTTCTTGCGCTGATCAGGCCTGCGGAGGCCGTTCCGTCCTACGCGCGACAGACGGGGCAAGAGTGCATTGCCTGTCACGTCAGTTTTCCCGAATTGACGCCTTATGGCCGGTACTTCAAGTTGACCGGCTACACGATCGGCAAGGTCGCCATCTCATCAGAAGGGATGAACTACGTCCCGCTGGCGATGATGGCGCAGGCATCCGTCACCCATACGCGGAACAACAAGACGACCGACCCGAGCACCGGCGATACCGTCTCCGTCAATCAGCGCAATAACAGCTTCGTATTCTGCTGCGCCAGCGTGTTCCTTGCGAACAAGGTTAACGACTATATCGGCGGCTTCATCCAGTGGAGTTATGACCACCTGGCAACGACGGCTGACGGAACGCTCGGAGGTCACGGCGGTATCGACAATGCCGACCTCCGGGTCGTCGGCAAATACTCCGGCGTAGGAGCCGCGGAGCCGGATTTGATCTATGGTGCAACGCTACACAACAACCCGACGGCACAAGATGTCTGGAATAGCACCCCGGCGTTCGGGTTCCCATACACCACCTCGCCGCTGGCGAGCGCGCCTGCTGCCGCCACGCTCATCGACGGCGGCCTTGGGCAGCAGGTAGCGGGTATGGGCGGCTACGTATTCTGGAAGAAGTCGCTTTATGGCGAGCTTTCCTTCTACCGTACCGCCGATGGCGCGTTCTCGATCCTGCGCGCGGGACAGGACATTCACACGGATGGCGGCGTCGCCGCGCTAAAAGGTTATAACCCGTACTGGCGCCTCGCCTACAGCCACGACTGGGGCCCGAACTCGATCATGGTGGGCACCTACGGCATGGTTGCCGATCGCTACCCGAGTAACTTCGACACCTCGACGCCGACGGATCGTTTCCGCGACATCGCGATCGACGCGCAATACCAGTACATCACCGATCCCCATACCTTTACAGCACAGGTGACGTACATCGACGAGAAGCAGTTGTACAACGCCAGCTTCCCGGTGACCACCGAGACAGGAGCGGGCATCGGCGCTGGCCCGACGCCAGCGAATCCGACCGACAAGCTGCACACGTTCAAGGCGAAGGCGACGTATTACCGTGACCGCAAGTACGGCGGGACGCTGGCCTACTTCTCCACGACGGGCAGCGCGGATAGCGGGCTTTACGGCATGGATCCGAACGGAAATGCGATGAAACCGGACAGCCGCGGCTACATTGTCGAGCTCGACTATCTGCCGATTCAGAACATCCGCTTGATGTTGCAATACACCGCGTACAACAAATTCAACGGCGCGTCGATCAATTACGACGGCAACGGCCGTAACGCGCGGGACAACAACACCGCATTCTTCAACGTATGGGTCGCGTTTTGAACGATCATGAAGCCAGCGCCGATTGCGGCCCGGCCCCGCAGGTCGCATGGGTGACAAGTTTGGAGACTGTGCTATGAATCGCAAACAGGTGGCGCTCGCCGCGATGCTCTTGGCGGGCGCAGTTACCGCGGTAGGCGCTCAGAACAACGCGGCGGAGATACAGAAGGCGGCGGAGGAAAAGGCGGTCAACCTCTGCTCGACCTGCCACGGGCCGCGTGGGATCAGCACCTCTGCCGAATTTCCTATCCTTGCGGCACAACGCAAGGGCTATCTGGAGGCGCAGATCGACTCATTCCGGAAGAGAACGCGCGCCGAGAAAGACGCCCACGATTTCATGTGGGGGATCGCGGGCAATCTCGACGAGGCGATCATCGGCGGCATCGCCGCGTACTACGCGGCCCAGCCGCCCGCCCACGGCCGCAGCGATAACCCGGCGCTCGTCGCCAAGGGCAAGGAGTTGTTCGACAAGGGCGTCCCCGGGCGCGGTATTCCGGCGTGCATAGCGTGCCACGGCGCGGATGCGGCGGGCACGGCCAACTTTCCGCGTCTCGCGGGCCAGCACGCCAAGTACGTGGTCAAGCAGTTGAACTACATCCAGTCGCTGGTTCGCGCCGCGCCGGTGATGCACGGCATCGTCAAGGACCTGGCGCCAGCCGAAATCCAGGCGGTCGCGGCCTACGTGCAATCGAAGTAGCGTTCTCTCCAGCAAAAGTTCATCAAGCTTGGGGTAACACGAGCCGAAATCGAGGATGCGCTCGGCATCGCCGCAACGTGATCAACATTTCGACGCCGGCGAAAGGAGAGGTGGCCGTGGCGGCGGAGGCCGCGGATGCGCTACGGTTCGTTTTCATCCGTGAAAGCACCTGGGTCATCGTTCGGTTCAATATGAGTGATGACGCTGGCACAGGTCACGCTGTCAATAATTTCGCGCTCGACGGTATTGGCAAGCTCGTGCGCCATCCTGACGGTCCAGGTCGGCGGAACGACCATATGCAGACTGACAAACGCTCGTTGGCCGGATCGACGTGTCCTGAGCGCGTGGAAGTCAACTCTCTCCGAACGGTGGCGGTCTAGGACCTGCTTTATAGCCGCTTCAGCCATTGGCTCGAGCGCCTGGTCGAGCAAGCCCGACGCGGAGCGCTGAACCAGTTGCCAACCGGTGAGTGTGATATGGAGCGCCACGCCAAGTGCAACGACCGAATCCAGCCATGCCAACCCGGTGATGGCAACCATGACGAAACCGGCGAGAACTCCGACAGAGGTCCAAACGTCGGTCAACAGATGCTTCGCGTCGGCCTCCAGGGTAATAGACCGATGCGCCCGCGCTCCTTTCAGGATCCAAAGGGCGGCACCGAGATTGATTGCCGATGCAACGCCGGAAAGGAGCGGCCCGGCGATGCCGAAGGAGATGGGTGCCGGATGCAATAGGCGCTCCACGGCGGCATAGGCGATCGCTGCTGCGGCGACAATAATGAGCGCCCCCTCGAAACCCGATGAGAAGTACTCTGCCTTCGCCTGACCGAACGGGTAGCGTTCGTCGGGCGGGCGCGCAGCGGCAACTAAAGCCCAAAGCGCACCCAAGGCAGCCGCCAGATTCACAAGCGCTTCGATCGCATCGGATAACAGTCCCACCGAATGCGTAAGAGCGTAGGCGCCAAACTTCAGACCGAGCGTAGCGATAGCGGCCGCGATCGACACCCGAATAAAGGTCAACGGGCTTTGCGGTTCTCGGGTGACTCGACTATGGGAGGGACTCATCGCAGCAAATTGTGTCACACGGCCGGCCAACCGCTGCCATCAAAGAATCCGCACTTGCGGATGCGCGGTCCAGGACGCCAGCCATGCGCAATCCGCGCGGCGTTTGGCCTGCTTGGTGGATTAAGGCGAGGATTAACGCGAGGATTAACGCGAATCGTCGTTTTTGCCGCTGCCGCCGGCGCGGCGGAGCGCCTGAATCCGATGGCCGTCGACTCCCCAGCGGCCCAGCATCGCCTCGCCCTCGCCCGGGTCATGGAACAGCGGATGCGACTCGCGAACTTCCGGCACGGTGCGGCTGAACCGCGGCGCCGGCGCGGGCTCGGCAACGCCCTCGACCTCGACGAAGGTCGACCGCGCGCGGTTTTGGGCGTGTGCGGGCGCTTCGTCCAGATCGAGCACCGGCGCGAAGCAGGCGTCGCTTCCCTCGAGCAACGCACACCACTCGGCACGGGTCTTGGTCAGAAAGATGCGCGCCAGCTTTTCGCGCAGGGCCGGCCATTCTTCGCGTTGCCATTGCGAGCGTAACGCGGGGTCGTCGATCCCGCATTTCTCCAGGAGCGCGGCGTAGAACTGCGGCTCAATTGCGCCGATGCTGACGTACTTGCCGTCGGCGCATTCATAAACGCCGTACCAGTGAGCTCCACCGTCGAGCACGTTCTTGCCGCGCTCGTTGCTCCACACCCCCGCCGCCCTGCGGCTGAAGATATTGGCCATCAGCAATGCGGCGCCGTCGACCATTGCCGCGTCGATGACCTGTCCGCGGCCCGACGAGCGAGCCTCGAGAAGCGCGCAAACGATGCCGAACGCGAGCAGCATGCCGCCGCCGCCAAAATCGCCGACCAGGTTGAGCGGGGGCACCGGCGCTTCGCCGGCGCGGCCGATGCACGACAGCGCGCCGGTGATCGCAATGTAGTTGATGTCGTGTCCGGGAGCGTGCGCGAGCGGTCCTTCCTGACCCCAGCCGGTGACCCGGCCGTAGACGAACCGCGGGTTTCGCTGCAGGCAGATCTCCGGACCGAGCCCGAGACGCTCCATGACGCCGGGGCGGAAGCCTTCGATCAGCGCGTCGGCGTGCTCGATGATGCCGAGCAGCGCATCCGCGGCGCCGGGTCGCTTCAGGTCGACGGCAAGTGTCCGCCGCCCGCGCTGGGTGGCCCCCTGGCGCCCCTTGCTTAGAAACTCGACATCGTTTGCGCGGTGGGTGCGATCGACAAGAATCACGTCAGCCCCCATGTCGGATAGCATCATGGCGCAGAACGGCGCCGGGCCGATACCCGCCATCTCGACGATCTTGAATCCTGCCAGCGGTCCCACGGTCACCTCCTGAAAAAAATGAGCAGGACGGGTTGCCGCCCCGAGCCCGCGCCGGCACGTTTCCGGCGGCACCGCCTACGGCGTGCTCGACATCTGCCTCGGTGCATCGTCGCAGTCGGTCTAGAGGCGGTGGCTCTGATCTCCGTCCCGGAATCCGATCAGATTCTCGTCGATGCCTTTGCTCAGCGCCAGCGCCTTGAACAGTTCGCCCATCTCGGCCGGCGATAGCAGCTTCTGCATCGCAGCCGCTTCGCGCAGGTAAGCTGCGGATCGCGGCTCGCCGCGGCGCGCGAGTGCATCGAGGATGCCGCAGTTGATCAGGAACCGCGCCTGCGTGGCATAACCCGTGAGCGACATGCCTCCGGCGGCGCCCGCGTGCGCGATGGCGCTGAAGTCGACGTGCGCCGTCAGATCGGCGAGCCCCGGCAGGAAAAACGGATCGTCCACCGTGCGATGGCGATAATGCGCCATCAGCGTGCCCGCGCTGCGCTGCGGATGATAATACTCGCTCGCCGGAAACCCGTAGTCGAAAATGAAAAGCGCTCCGGCGTCGCAACGCAGCGCAAGACTTTTCACCAACGCCTGCGCTGCCGGATTGATCTCGCTCACATAGTCGCCATCGCCGGGAAAGCACGCTCCCGCCGCGTCTCGAAGGGCGCCGTTGGCGAGCGGCCGATCGGCGAATCGACGTTCGCCGGCGGCGCCGATCTCCACGCCACGCTCGAACCATGCGCCACCCCGTCGCACGATCAGATGCGGCGGCACCGCATCGAGCATTTCGTTGGCCAGCAGCGCGCCGCGCCAATGCCCGGGAAGGACGTCGATCCACTCGACGCGCGGCAACAGTTCGGGTACGCAATCACGCAAGTGCTTGCGTTGGCGCTCTCGCAGATCGGGACTCACCTCGAGCAGGCAATACCGCTCGGGCAGCGCATCACGCGCCGCCAGCGCGGAAAGCACGTCGGCGGCAAGCCGCCCGGTTCCCGGGCCGAGCTCGATCAAGGCGCTGCCGGGAAGTTGCGCGAGCACCGATTCGATCTGTGCCGCGAGCGCTTCGCCGAACAGCGCCGTCAACTCCGGCGCCGTCACAAAATCTCCGGCGAGACCGAATTTGCGCGCGCCGGCGACGTAGTAGCCGAGTCCCGGCGCGTAGAGCGCGGCGCCCATGTAATCGGCGAACGAAATCCAGCCGCCGGACTCGGCGATCGTTCGCTCGATGTGCGCGACGACGCGAGCGCTGTGTGCGCGCGCTTCATGCGTCGGCGTCGGCATGTTCGCGCGATCGCCGCTTGATGGAGTGTGTGCCATCGATGTGTTAGGCTTTGCAGTTGTCCGAGTGTAGCCGGAGCGCCGCGTGCAGGGCAAAGTCGTGCTGATCACCGGAGGAGCCAAGCGTGTCGGCGCCGCGACCTGCCGGCGTCTGCATGCGGCCGGGGCCAATCTGATGCTGCACTATCGCGTCTCGGCAGGCGAAGCCCGGCTGTTGCAGGCCGAGCTCAATCATCAGCGCAAGGATTCGGTGGCGCTGATCCAGGCCGATTTACTCGACATCGCCAAGCTGCCGGCGATGGTGGAGCAGACGGTGCAGAGCTTCGGTCGTCTCGACGCGCTGGTCAACAACGCCTCGTCGTTTTTCCAGACCCCCGTGGGCGAGATCACCGCCGCGGCGTGGGAAGACCTGATCGGCACCAATTTGCGCGCTCCGCTTTTCCTTTCCCAGGCCGCAGCACCGGCGCTGAAAAAAGCGCAGGGAGCGATCGTCAACATCACCGACATCCACGCCGAGCGACCGCTCAAGAATTACGTCGTGTACAGCGTCGCCAAGGCCGGGCTGGTCGGATTGACGCGTTCGCTCGCGCGCGAGCTCGCGCCGGAGGTGCGCGTCAACGCCGTCGCGCCGGGACCGATCCTGTGGCCCGACGACGAAACCTTCGACGAGCTTTCGCGTCAGCGCATCATCTCGCACACACCGCTGAAGCGCGAAGGCACGCCCGAGGACATCGCCAAGGCGGTGCTTTTTCTGCTGGCTGAAGCAACCTATGTGACGGGAGAAACCATCAACGTCGACGGCGGACGCCACGTAGCTCTGTAAGCTGGCGGGCTAGGTGCGGATTTGTTCGCGCATCGGTCAGCCTGACCGCGGTCGATTCATTCCGTGCCGACGGCGATCGGCGCAGGCGCGCGACCGCCACCGCAAGCCTTTCCAGGTAAGGATCGACGATGCCGTGGGTAACCAGCGCGACGCGCGCGCGCTCGAGGTAATCCGCCGACGATCCGAATACGCCCTGCGCGGTCGCGAGAACTTTCGCCTGTTCTGGCGGCGCCAACCGCCCCGCATATTGCGGATGCGCACGATCGACGACAAAGGCCAGCGCGGTGAGCGAATGTCCAGCAGGATGTAGTTGCCGCACTTGCAACCAGCGCGGCTGGTATGAGCCGACGACCATTTCGCGCCGCCACAGCAGCGCGAGCTCGGCTCGAGCGCAGCGTGCCGGCAGCCGATACGCTACGCCACGGCACGATCCTCCGCGATCGAGACCGAGCACCAGGCCAGGCACCTTGACGGTTCCGCGCGAGCCCAGAGACCAGAGACAGAAATGCCGATGCAGTCCACGGAGCAGCGCCGGTTTCGCGTCGGCGAACGGAAACAGCGGGTTCCACAACAGCGAGCCGTAGGCGAACACCCACCATCCGGTGCCGGCAGGTTTTTTCGCAAGGGTTGCCGCGAGAGAGGCGGCCAGCGCCTCATCTGACAGCGCCCGATGGGAATCGACCGTGGCCATGTAGATCGCCCGCATGCGGCCTTCTTCGAGATCGCGGCGTGATAAGGTCA
>DAIQRF010000264.1:0-3235 GCA_036786505.1 Casimicrobiaceae bacterium
AACGCTGCCCCCGGCGTGCTGATGCGCTCCTGCCGCGCGATCCTGTTGCGTTAGCGTCCCAGGGGTTTCTTCACCGATGGTCGCGATCGTATTGGTGCAGCCGGAGATCCCGCCCAACACCGGTAACGTCATCCGGCTCGCCGCCAATTCCGGCGCCGAATTGCACCTCGTCGAGCCGCTCGGCTTCAGCCTGACCGATCGCGAGCTGAAACGCGCCGGTCTCGACTACCACGAATACACGCGACTGATCGTCCATACCACCTGGGCCGCGTGCCTGGCCACACTCGGCACACGCAGGCGCTACGCCCTGACGACCCGGGGCAGCCGCTCTCTTTTTTCGTGCACGCTTGGCAATGACGATGTGTTTGTCTTCGGCCGCGAGACCGCAGGATTGTCGGAGGAGATGCTCGCCGACTTCCCGGAGGATGCCCGCGTCCGCATTCCCATGCAGCCGGCGGTGCGCAGCCTCAACCTCTCCAACGCGGTCGCAATCACGGTCTACGAGGCGTGGCGGCAGACGGGATTTGCCGGCGCGTGCTAGACAAAACTACCTTCGCGCCCGATCTTGTTCGGGCGCCTTGAATGCCAAAGCCAGGCCAGCGCGCAGATCGGCGTTGCGGAAGGCTGCCCATGAGCATCTTGCCTCGCTCAATGAAACTCCGGACCTGGCTCACGCGCGAGCAGCGCCTCGACCGCGCGTCTCGGAGACAGACTCTCGTACAGCACGCGATAGACCGCGGCGCAGATCGGCATTTCCACGTCCAGCGATGACGCCAGCGTGTGCGCCGCTTGCGCGGCGGCGATGCCCTCGGCAACATGGCCCAGTCCGGCGGTAATGGCATCGAGGCGCTTACCCGCTGCCAGCGCAAGGCCCACGCGGCGGTTGCGCGACAAGTCTCCGGTGCAGGTCAATACCAAGTCGCCCAGGCCGGCGAGTCCCATCAATGTTTCGCGCTTGCCGCCAAGCGCGATCGAGAGCCTGCCGGTCTCCGCCAGGCCACGGGTGACCAGCGCGGCGCGCGCGTTATTGCCGAAACCCAGTCCGTCGCTGGCGCCAGCCGCGATCGCCAGCACGTTCTTGACTGCCCCGCCGACTTCGATCCCGATGAGATCGTCACTGACGTAGGCGCGGAAGGTGTCTCCGCGCAGCCGGCGCGCGACATCCTCAGCAAATGTGCGGTCGGTCGCGGCAACGCTCACCGCGGTGGGCAGCCCGCGCCCGACTTCCTCAGCGAAGCTCGGGCCCGATATCACGCCGACCGGCGCCTGCCACAGCGGAGCGACCCTTTGATGCGCCAGTGCGACGCCGGCAGCATCAGCCGTCGCCACGAATCCCTTCCCGACCCACACCAGCGGAGCGTCGACGTTCGAACGCAGCTTTTGGACAACATCGACCAGCGCGCCGATGGGGGTCGCGACGACGAGAAGCGACGCGCCGTCCACCGCACGGCTTAAATCGCTGAGCACCGAGACGCTCGGCGGCAACTTCACGCCCGGCAGATAACGGGCGTTCTCGCGTGACGATTCGATGACGCTCGACTGCCTGGCGTCGCGCGCCCATAGCTTGACGGCGGTCGCCTTCGAAGCGCGCCCCAGATGCGCCGCCAGCGCGGTACCCCACGCCCCGGCGCCGAGAATCGCGACCGTGTCGCTCATGACCCGCGCGGGTTGAGCCTACAGGCCCCAGACTTGCGAAATGCGGACGTATCCCGTCTGGCCGTCGCGATGTCGGACCTTGGCCCACCCGGGCGTACTGGTGGCATAGGAGGCATCGGCAAGCTCGAGCAATACATTCTGCTCGGCCTTGAACACGACTGCTGCGTTCGCCTCCGGACTGGCGCGGACATCGGCTGCAGATGCCCGGACAACGACCGTGCGCCGGTCGGCGACGGCCTTTTTTTCCATCCAGGCCACGCTGCCGGTGGCATCGCGGATCTTGTACCAACCCTCGACCGAGACGATGACTTCGACCGGCACTTCACGTCCCAGCACAAACAAGGGCTTGGCCCTGACCGACGGTGCGTCGTAGAGCACTGCCGCTTCCGAGGTGGAATGAAACTCTGCGCCGATAGCGCCCGTTGCAAGAAGGAGCGACGCGGCGAGCGCAAGCGGGCGCCCGAACATCGGCAGTCCTAGCTGGGAACCGGCGACGCCGCCGGCTGCTGTGCGAGATTCGCCAGCTGTTGTTGATACAAAAGCTCGAAATTGATCGGATCCAGGTGCACGGGCGGAAAACCCGCCCGCAAGATCGCGTCGGCGATGGTCTCCCGGATGTACGGAAACAGCACATTCGGACAATGGATACCCATGATCGGCTGAATGTCGGCCGGTGGAATGCCTCGAATCTGAAACACGCCGCCCTGAGCTGCCTCGACCAGGAACAAAATCTTCTCGCCGACCTTCGCGGTGACCGTCACGGTGAGCACACATTCGTAGACATCCTGCTCGATCTGCTCTCCGCGGGTGCGCAAACCGACTTCCACCTGCGGCGTTTCCTGCGTGAAAAAAGATTGCGGCGCACCGGGGCTCTCGAGCGAAAGGTCCTTGATGTAGATTTTCTGAATCGAAAGCGAAGGTGCGGACTGCGGCTGCGGGTCGACCATGGGATTCCTGACGAAGGGCTCAACTGATAATTATAACGCGGCGGCGCTACGCCGCATCAGCGGTCAGCATAGGCTCGAGCTTGCCGGCACGGTCCAGGGCGACCAGATCTTCGTAGCCGCCGACATGAAACTCGCCGATGTAAATTTGCGGCACCGTCCGCCGGCCGGTCTTGCTCATCATTTCCACGCGACGCGCGGGCTCGAGATCGACTCGAACCTTGGCGATTTCGGCTACGCCCTTCGCGCGCAAAAGGCGCTCGGCGTAATTGCAGTACGGACACATGGCGGTCGCGTACATCATGACTTCCGCAGTCACGCGTGTTCGGTCACGTGCTTTCCACTCCGCGTCTGCCATCACGCGTTTTTCGCAATCGGCAAACCCGCCTCGGTCCAGGCGCGCACGCCGCCGTGCAGCGTATACACCTCGGCAAACCCGAGCTTGGACAATGCCGAACCCGCGCTGCGGCTGCGGTTGCCGCGGTCACAATAAGCGATCAGCGGGCGGCTGGTGAACTTGCTCAGCTCGCCGGCTCTGCTCGCCAGCTGCGACAAGGGAATATGCACCGCGTTAGGCAGATGTCCTCCGTCGTAGTCTTTGCCTTCGCGCAAATCGAGCATCACTGCATTCTGGC
>DAIQRF010000022.1:0-13405 GCA_036786505.1 Casimicrobiaceae bacterium
GCTTCGGCGACCAGTACACGCACCTGTTCCGGCTTGGGCTGGAGCTGATTGACACGCACGATTTCATTCAGGATCAGGCCGAACGCAACTCGGTCCTCGGCTTGCGGGCGAAAGATGTCGGTCGACGTCGGCAGATCGGATTCCCGGGCTCCGCGCTGCTTCATTTCCTCGGTGGTGCGACGCCAAAGGTTTGCTGCTTCCAGCTCGAGCAGTGACTTCGGCACGACCAGCTGCGAAGTCGATCTCAGCGCCTGCATCACCTGCTGCTTGAGAACGGCCTCGATCTTTCGCTTCAGCTCGAGCGTCAGATTGGCGGTAACCTCGGAGCGCAGCTCGTCGACGCTGCCGCTGGCGATGCCGAACTTGTGGGCGAACTCGGCATCGATCTCTGGCAGTATCGGCTGCGTAACCGAGTGGACTGTCAACGAGAACTCCGCGGTCTTGCCGGCGACTTCGCGGCCGTGGTACTCCGCCGGGAAGACAACGTTGAACGTCTTCGTTTCGCCCGCGGCCATGCCGGTGAGCGCTGCGTCGAACTCCGGCAGCATGCGACCCTCACCGAGCGTGATCGCAAGATCCTTGGCCTGGCCTCCGGGAAACTCGACGCCGTCGATTCTGCCGCTGAAATCGACCATGACGCGATCTTCGCTTCGCGCGGAGCGTTCCACGAGCTCGTAACGCACGTTTTGTTTGCGGAGGATGTCGAGCGTGTGCTCGACATCGGCGGCGGTAACTTCGGCAACCGGCCGCATGATCTTGACGCCGGACAGATCGCCGAGCGTGATCTCCGGATAAACCTCGAACACGGCGGAGAATTCGAACTGATCTTCGGCCGCCGCCTGCTTGGGCTCAATACGCGGATAACCCGCGACACGCAGGTTCTGCGCCCGAATCGCGTCGTTGAGACTTGATTGCACCGTGTCCGAAATCACATCGGAGCGCACCTGCGGCCCATATTGCTGGGTGACCATCTTCAACGGCACCTTGCCGGGACGAAAGCCTGCGATCTTGACTGTTTTCGCCAGTCGCGCCAGCCGCTTCTGGACTTCGCCCTCGATCTGCTCGATCGGAACGGCGACATGCAGCCGTCGCTCGAGCTGACCCAGCGTCTCCAGTGTCATTTGCATACCCGCTGATTCCTTGCTAGATTTCCGGTGGTGCGAAAGGAGAGACTCGAACTCTCACGCCTTTCGGCTCCGGCTCCTAAGGCCGGTGCGTCTACCAATTCCGCCACTTTCGCAGCCGACTTCGCGAAACAGGTCAGTATAGCGGAAACACCTTTTCCCCGCTACGTAACTGGTCTGTGTCAAGTGGACATTTCCATGCCGGTCGCTCATTACGAAAACTTTCCCGTCGCGTCGTGGCTCGCGCCCGCCGCGCTGCGTCCGGCCATCGTCGCGATCTACCATTTCGCCCGCGCCGCAGACGACATCGCCGACGAGGGTAGCGCAGAAGCGAAACAGCGTCTCGCGCAGCTCGACCACTACGAGGCGATGCTCGATCGCATCGCCAAAGGGGATCGACCGGACGAGCCTCCTTTCGCGTCGCTGACCGACGCCATACGCGAACATGCGCTGCCGCTGGAGCCGTTTCGCAATCTGCTATCCGCCTTCCGACAGGACGTGCTGAAGACCCGTTACGCCGATTTCGCGGAGCTTCTCGACTACTGTGCACGCTCAGCCAATCCGATCGGACGGCTGCTGTTGCATCTGTATCGCATCGACGACAGCGAACGGCAGCGCCAAGCCGATGCCATATGCACCGGCTTGCAGCTCGCCAACTTCTGGCAGGACGTGGCGATCGACTGGAATAAAGGGCGCGTCTACCTGCCGAAGGACGACATGAGGCGCCACGACGTCGAGGAAGGACAGATCGCCGATGGGCGTTGCGACCAACGCTGGTGCGCCTTGATCGCGTTCGAAGTGCAGCGCACGCGCGCAATGCTGGAATCCGGCCGAGCGCTGGCGCAGGCGTTGCCGCTGCGGCTCAAGCTCGAGCTCAAGATGGTCGTCGCCGGCGGATTGCGTATTCTTCGGTCAATCGACGCGGTCGATGGCGATGTGTTTCGCCACAGGCCGGTGCTTTCGCGCAGCGATTGGGCGGCGATGTCTGCCGCCGCGTTGTTCCGCTGACCTCAAGTGAGCCCCGATGCCTATTGCGAACAGAAGGCCGCGGCGAGCGGCTCGAGCTTCTATCACAGCTTTCGCTTTTTGCCGCCTGAGCGACGGCGCGCGATTATCGCGCTCTATGCGTTCTGCCGCGAGGTCGACGACGCAGTGGACGAAACCGTCGATGTCGCGGTGGCCCGGATCAAGCTCGAGTGGTGGCGCAACGAAGTCGCGGCGATCTTCGGCGGCGCGCCGCAGCACCCGGTCGCCCAGGCTCTGAAGCCGGTGGTCAAAGCGTTCGAGCTGCCGCAAGAGCACTTTCTCGCGGTGATCGACGGCATGGCCATGGATCTCGACTTTGACCGGTATCCGGACTTCGGCCTGCTCGAATGCTATTGTGATCGCGTCGCCGGCGTGGTGGGACTGATGTCGGCGCAAATCTTCGGCTTTTCCGGCGCCTCTACGCGCGCTTACGCACGCGATCTTGGAATCGCCTTTCAGCTCACCAACATCATCCGCGATGTGGGCGAAGACGCACGCCGCGGCCGCATTTATCTGCCGCAGGACGAAATGGAACGATTCGGAATTACCAGCGCCGAGCTGTTTCAGCAGCGCGTCACTCCGGGGTTCAAGGCGCTCATGGCGTTTCAGGTGCAGCGCGCCCGCAAATTCTACGACAAGGCGTTTGCCGCGTTGCCGGCGGTCGATCGCCGGTCGCAGCGTCCCGGGTTGATCATGGCCGCGATCTATCGCGCGCTGCTCGACCAAATCGAGCGCGATGGTTTTCGCGTTCTCGATCGCCGCCTCTCGCTGACTCCGCTGCGCAAGGCCTGGATTGCGTGGAAGACATCGTGGAATTACTAGTGCCTCGCCCGACATGATCGCCAATCGGATCGCGGTCGTCGGCGGCGGCTACGCTGGCTTCGCCGCGGCCGTGACGCTCGCCACCGCGGGGCGCGCGGTCACCGTATTCGAATCCGCGCGCACGCTCGGCGGACGCGCGCGTCGCGTCGAAGCCTACAGTGTCACCGTCGACAACGGCCAGCACATCCTGCTTGGCGCATACGCACAAACACTGGCGCTGCTACGCACCGTACACGGCGCCGGCGCGGAGCACGAGTTGCTGGATCGGCGCCGGCTATGCCTGAACGAGCCCGGTGTGTTCCGGCTTTCGACCCCCGCCCTCCCCGCGCCGCTTCATCTTGCCGTCGCGCTGCTTTTCGCGCGGGGATGGTCGTGGGCCGATCGGCACGCCACGATCGCTTTCGTGCAGAGCCTTCGCCGCGAGGATTTCCGCTGCGATCCCGGGCTTACCGTCGGCGCGCTGCTTGACGGACAACCGGCAGCCGTCATTCGCGCTTTGTGGGAGCCGCTTTGCCTCGCGGCATTGAACACACCCGTCGCGGTTGCGTCCGCCACGCTGTTTCTCAACGTTCTTGCCGCGTCCTTGGGCGCGCAGGCGCGCGACTCGGATCTGCTGCTGCCGCGCGTCGATCTGTCCAGCCTGTTTCCCGATCCCGCGGCAGCGTATGTCGCAGACCGCGGCGGCGAAATCCGCAAGAGCGCGATGGTGAACGGCATCGCCGCGCGGGCCGGTGGCGTGATCCTCAGATTCGGATACAACGAGGAGCAGTTCGACGCGGCGGTGCTGGCGGTGGGTCCGCATCAGCTCTCGCACTTACTGTTCGACGGCGAGGGCGATCCCAGAGCGAGGCTGGCATTGGACCAGGTCTCGGCCTTCGCCTATGAGCCGATCGTCACCGCATACCTGCAGTATTCGACGCCTTTGGAGCTTGTGCATCCGATGCAGAAGCTGGACGGCGCACCCGGACAATGGGTTTTTGACCGCGGTCAGCTCGACGGACCTTCCGGTCTCGCCGCGGTGGTGATCAGTACCGACTTACCGAGCGTGCGCACCGGCCACAACGCGCTTGCGCAATCCATCGACGCGCAGTTGCGCCGCCTGCAACCCTTGCTTCAGGCGCCGACATGGATGCAAGTCATCGCCGAGCGCCGCGCGACATACGCGTGCATCGCAGGGCTCGCACGTCCGGCGCCGGGAATGATCGCGCCGCGCCTTTCGCTTGCCGGCGACTACACCGATCCGCAATTCCCGGCAACGCTGGAGGCGGCAACGCGAAGCGGCGTTGCGGCAGCGCGGGCCCTGCTCCAGGCGTCGGCCTGAGTTTGCAGGAGCCAAGCCAATCCGCGCTACCAGCGCCAGAAGTCGTCGCGCTCGTCGATCAGCAAGCGCGCGAGCACCATCTTGTGCACTTCCGACGCCCCGTCAACCAGACGCGCCTGTCGCGCGTAGCGATAAATCCATTCCAGAACGGTATCCTTGGAATAGCCGCGTGCGCCGCAAAGCTGAATCGCCGTGTCGGCCGCGCGTTGAAGCGTATCGGCAACCGTGATCTTGGCCATGGAAATTTCCTTGCGCGCAAAGTGACGTCCTTCGAGCGGTCCTTGATTTCCACGTATCCGTCGGCGTGCCAGACGCCGAGATCACCGGAGTGGTACCACCCGCCGCGAAACGCCGCCGCGGTCGCTTTTTCGTTGCGCAGATAACCCTTCATCAGCGTATTGCCCCGCAGCATGAGCTCGCCCATCGATTTGCCGTCGCGCGCTACCGGAACGTGCGTCTCGGGATCGGCCACCATCACCTGCGCCAGGGTCGGCATCGGCACGCCCTGGCGCGACATCATCCGAGCGCGCTCGGTCAACGACAACCCAGACCATGCTTCCTGCCAGGCACAGAGCGTCGCCGGACCGTAGGATTCGGTGAGCCCGTAAAGGTGCGTGACCTTGAACCCCATGCGCTCCATGGCCTCGATGACCGCCGAAGGTGGCGCGGCGCCTCCGGTCGCGACTTCGACGATGTGGTCCGGCGCCAGACGCTCGTGCGCTGGCGCATGGACCAGCAAATTGAGCACGATCGGCGCCGCGCACAGGTGCGTTACGTGGTGATCGCGTATCGCCTGAAAGATCAACGCAGGATCGATCCGGCGCAGGCAGACGTGCGTGCCACCGACCGCGGTCACTGCCCAGGTGTACGTCCAGCCGCTGCAATGGAACATCGGCAGCGTCCACAGATACACGCTGTCAGGCCGAAGTCCGAACGCCAGCGCGTTGCCCAGTGCGTTGAGATACGCGCCGCGATGATGGTAGACGACGCCCTTCGGATCGCCGGTCGTCCCTGAGGTATAGAGCAGGCACATCGAATCCCATTCATCGTCCGGACCGGGCCACGCATACGACGGGTCGCCTTCGGCCAGCAGCTCCTCGTAGGTCACCTTGCCCAGACGGGCGCGGGCGTCCGCCGCGGCGGCGAGCGGATCGTCGATATCGATCACCGGAAGGTCGCGCCCGATCATGCGCAGCGCCTCGCCGACCGTGGACGCAAACTCGGAATCGGTGATCAAAACCTTCGCCTTACCGTGCTCGAGACAAAAGGCGATTCCGCGCGCGTCGAGCCGGGAGTTGAGCGCGTTGAGCACCGCGCCGAGCGCCGGCACCGCGTAGTGCGCTTCGAGCAGCGCCGGGACGTTGGGCGCGATTACCGCCACCGTATCGCCACGGCGTATGCCGCGTTGCGCCAGCGCGGAGGCCAAACGCCGACAACGCGACTCGAACTCGCGATAGGTGATCGCGCGCTCGCCATGCCGCACCGCCACCTTGTCGGGGTAGACGAGCGCGCTGCGCTCGAGAAACTGGATCGGCGAAAGCGGAACGTAGTTCGCCGCATTGCGGTCGAGCCCGGAGGAAAGTTCGGACGGGCTCATCGTCGAGTGCTTCGTCACGGCGCAGCTGCAGGCGTGGAGGCGCCGGGACCGAGAGCGCGCTGCATCACAACACGGTGTCGATCCAGCGGTCGAACTTGCGTCCGACCGAAGGCAATATCGGCGTGGCGCCGGCCCGGCTCACCTTGAGCGCGAGGCGCGCATCGCACCCGACCGGTTGCGCAGCAGACGCTGCTTTTCGCGGGTCCAGTCGCGCAGCTTCTCGGTCTCCCGCTTGTCGTATTGCTTCTTTCCACGCGCGAGCCCGATTTCCAGCTTGATTCGTCCCTTGCTGAAATGCAAATTCAGCGGCGTCAGCGTATAGCCCGCGCGCTGGACCTTGCCGATCAAACGGTTGATCTCCAGCCGATGCATTAACAGCTTGCGCGTGCGCGTCGGGTCAGGCTTGATGTGAGTCGACGCCGTTGCCAGTGGCGTGATGTGCGCGCCGAGGAGCACGATCTCGCCGCTTTTCACGACCACGTACGCTTCCTTCAATTGAGCGCGTCCGGCTCGGATCGCCTTCACTTCCCAGCCCTCGAGCGCCACCCCCGCCTCGAATTTCTCCTCGACGAAGTAGTCGTGATACGCTTTTCTGTTCTCGACAATGCTCATGGTGTGCCCACTCAGTTGCCAACTCAGTTGCGAACTGAGACGCCCGCTCTCTCAACCGCTGCTTCACTCGTTCCCGATCCTTCCTTACTCCCACGCTATTGTAACAATGGCCAGCGTCAGCAAATCGGTGCTCGTCGAGCACAGTGCGCACGAGATGTTCGATCTGGTCGAGCGGGTCGAGGACTACCCCGAGTTTCTGCCGTGGTGCGGCGGCACGACCATTCTCGAGCGAACGCCTGCCGCGCTGGTGGCGAGGATCGATATCCGCTATCACGGGGTGCGGGCGCATTTCACCACCGCCAATCGCAACGAGCCGCCGGAGCGCATCGTCATCACGTTGCGCGACGGGCCGTTCCGTCAACTCGATGGCACCTGGCGCTTTCGGTCTCTCGCGCCGGCGGCATGCAAAGTCGAGTTCGACCTGCGCTACGAGTTCGCGGGCCCGGTGCTCGAACGCTTGATCGGACCGGTGTTTAACCACATTGCGACCACGTTCATCGATGCCTTCGTCAAACGCGCCGAAGACTTGCAGCAGCAGCGGTCATGATGCAGAACGCTCCAGGGATCGAAGTTATCGTCGTTCTCGCGCTGCCGGAGCGCGCGACACAGATCGCGGTGCGACTGCCGGCCGGCGCCACCCTCGCCGACGCGCTCGAGCGTTCGGGTCTGGCGACGCGCCATCCAGACGTCGACGTCGCCCGCGCCCGGGTTGGGATCTTCGGCAAGCTGGCCGATCGCAAGGCGATACTTGCCGACGGCGATCGGGTCGAAGTCTATCGAGCGCTGGTCGCCGACCCCAAGGAGAGTCGTCTGAGGCGGGCCGCCGCGCGTCCCAAAGTACGGCCGAAATGAGCTCGCTTCCGGATCGAGAATTGCAAGCGCTTGAAAAATCGACTAAAATGATCTGATATGGGAGAAGAAGCCTCGCGAACAATGCGCGCCGGATGGGCTCGCATTTTCGCAGCGAGCCTTGCGGGCACGGCCTTGTTCGCGTCTTTGGCGGCGGCGGACCCGCCGTCAGCGCGCGAGCGAACTTCCCGTGTCTCTACGGCCCCCGCCACCGTCTGGCACAGCGCACAGGACCTTGCGATCTACGCGCTGGGCCTGATTGGCGTCGATTACAAATTCGGCGGCACGACTCCGGCGCGGGGACTCGACTGCAGCGGCCTGGTGCGCTACGTGTTCCAGCAGGTGACGGGCGTCACCTTACCGCGTACTGCGCAGGAACTCTCCCGACTCGGAGAAAAAATCCCGGTGGCCGAGCTGATGCCGGGTGACCTGGTTTTTTTCAATACCCGTCGCTTGCAGTTTTCCCATGTCGGCATTTACCTCGGCGAAGATCGGTTTATTCACGCGCCGCGGCGAGGCGGAGAGGTGGAGATCGTCACGTTTTCCAAAGGCTATTGGCAAAAGCGCTTCGACGGCGCCCGTCGGCTCGTCGGCGCGCTCCCCAATTTGATACCAAGCGCCCAGGCCGGGACGGCGCAGATCGACGCCCAGCCGTCGCGCGCTGGCGGCGCCAGGCCAAACACGTTGTCACCCGAGGAAGTCCTCCCCTGAGCGGCCTGCCGTCGCTTTGCGGCAACGGCATGTCGGCTGAGGATCGCTACTCCCGAGCGCCGCGCTCGCGCAGTTCCTTTTCGATACCGTCGAATCCGCCGCGTTGCGCCCACGCCAACGCTGACGCACCGTTTTCGTTCCGGTGGTTGACGCTTGCCCCTTTGGCGAGCAGCAGAGACACCGTATCGGCGTGTCCACCGCGAACCGCCATCATCAACGCCGTGGTCCCGTTCGGTCCTTCTGCATCGACCTTGGCGCCGGCCTCGAGCAGGTAACCCACGACCTCGTCGTGGCCACCGGTCGCCGCGTAGATGAGGGGTGTCCACCCGGTGGGGTTGATCTCCGCGCCGCGGGCCACCAGCTTCCTGACGACGCCCAAGTGCCCTCCGATCGCCGCGGCCATGATCGCGCTGTCGCCAAAGCGATTTTGAGCATTGACCTTGGCGCCGGCGCGCAAAAGCGTGTCGAGCGTCGGCTCGAACCCCGAGCGCGCCGCCACCAGCAGCGCAGGGTCCCCGCCAGGGTCCACGGTGTTCGGATCCATGCCGCGCGCCAGCAGCGCCGCGACTTCGTCGGCGCGATCGGCTGCCACGGCCATATTGAAGCGCTCGAAAAGGGCCTGCGCGTGGAGTACCGTCGGCGCGGCACCAAAGAGCAGCGCTGCCAGCAGCGCCGCAGGCAATGTACGGCAGCCGCGTCGCGGCAATCTTTCAATGAGCATTGGCGGAGACCCCGAACAAGCGAAAGAAGTTGGCCGACGTTGCTGCGGCGACCTCTTCCAGCGGAATGTCGCGAAGGCGGGCGATTTCTTCGGCGACGTAGCGAACGTACGCGGGCTCGTTGAGCTTGCCGCGAAAAGGCACCGGCGCCAGGTACGGCGAGTCGGTCTCGATCAACATGCGGCCGAGCGGTACGCGCCGAGCGACATCCTTGAGCGGGTGCGCATTCTTGAAAGTAACAATGCCGGAAAAGGAAATGTGAAACCCCAGATCGAGCGCGCCTTGTGCAACGTCCCAGCTTTCGGTGAAACAGTGCATGACGCCCCCCACCTCCGCGGCGCGTTCCTCACGCATGATCGCGAGCGTGTCGGCCGCGGCGGCACGGGTATGAATCACAAGGGGCTTGCCGCATTCGCGTGCTGCCCGAATGTGGGTCCGAAACCGCGTACGCTGCCATTCCAGGTCTCCCGAGACTCGAAAGTAGTCCAAGCCGGTCTCACCGATCGCCACCACCTTGTCGCGCCGAGAGAGCGCCGTCAGTGTATCGATCGACGGCTCGAGCGTGTCCTCATAGTCCGGATGAACGCCCACGCTGGCATAGATGTTCGGATGATCGGCCGCGAGCTGAAGCACGCCGGGCAGCTCCGGCAGATTGACGCCGATGCAAAGCGCGTGCGTCACGCGGTTGCGCGCCATCGACTCGAGCACGTCGGAAAGCTTGCTCGCGAGCTCTGGAAAATTGACGTGACAGTGGGAGTCGACGAACACGACGCAAGATGGGAAAGGTCAGCAAACGATCATCGACGGCATGTCATGCGCCGCGTCGTGCAACACGCGCGTTGACGACCGCGCGCCGTGGCATTGGTACCCGAACGCAGCGCGTTGTTCCGCACCGCTCAACGCTACATGGTGTGAGTCGGGCGGTTCGATGCCAGCGATTCCGCGAGGATCTTTTCGATGGTCGCCCGAGCCGAGGCACCGCTTTCGTCGTGCGTGAACTGGACGCCGATGCCTTGCGTGCGGTTGCCCTGAACGCCCTCGGGCGTCACCCACACCACCTTGCCTTGAACCGCGATGCGCTGCGGATCGTCCATCAGCGACAGCAGCATGAATACTTCCTCGCCGAGCTGGTAGCTGCGGTTGGTGGGAATAAAGATGCCGCCGCCTTTCAGGAACGGCATGTATGCGGCGTACAGCGCGGCCTTTTCGCGAATGTTGAGCGAAAGCACGCCCGGCCGTGCGACCGTGCCTGGACCGGAACTTCCGCTGGAGCGATCCGTTGCCATGCTAATTCACTTGACCTCTGGCGAACAACTTGCGGTATTCGATCAACAGCGCTTCCGCGACCCATCGCGGCTGCAGCGGATGCGAAAGCAGCGCGCGCTGTCGCAGCAGCGCTCGATAATAGCGGAACAGGGGCAACAGTGCCACCCGGCCGGCGAGACGCGTCAGCGCGTCCCGGTGATCGGGGTTGAAGGAAGGCGCGGCTCCCGCCGCCACCGATGCGAGGTCTGCGGTCCAGGCCAGCAGCCAATACACCGCGTTGGCGAGCTGAGTCTTGCGTTCGTCCTTCGGCGCGCTGTCGAGACGCGCGCCGAACGCCAGCGGTGACAACCGCTCCGGCTTAGCCAGTTGCAGCAGCAGATGATCGCGCTCGTGCTGAATGTCCGCGTCGGCGAGCGCAAGCGCGAACAGGGGCGCGCCGCCGGCTTGAGCGAGCACCAGGTTAGGGTCAGCGTTGCCGATGCTGTTCTGCGCCAGCCACGCCACGGCGGCGGCGCGGTCGGGCTCGGGCGCGGGAAGCCGCCGGCAACGACTGACGATGGTCGGCGGCAGGCGCGCCGGCTGATGGCTCACCAGCAACAGAAATGTTCCCGCGGGTGGCTCCTCGAGCGTTTTGAGCAAAGCGTTCGCCGCCGCCGCATTCATGGCGTCCGCGGGCGCGATCAACCCCACCTTGGCGCGTTGCCGATGCGGCGACAAGTGGCTGAACTCGATCAATTCGCGGACGCGCTCAACGTTGATGGTGTCGATCGGCGTCGGGTTTCCTTCGTCGTCGTAGGTCACCGGCTCGATGAGCTGCAAGTCGGGATGGGTGCCCTGACCGACATAGCCGCAGCTCAGGCACACGCCGCAGGCCCCGCCGCCGGCGAGCGGCGCCTCGCAGAGCAAGGCCCGCGCGAAATGCAGTGCCAGCAGGCGTTTGCCCAATCCTCGCCGGCCGGTGATCAGCAGCGCGTGCGGCCAGCGTTGCCGGTGGGCGAGCGCGGACGCCGCGATCGCCTCTTGCCACGACGGCAATGGCTGCCATGTTGCGGCGTGCGAAGGGAGCTCGCTCATGGCACCGCGCATATCGCCGCGACCTGGTCGCGAACCTTCGCCAGCGGCTGCGTGCTGTCGACGACCCGGCACCGCTGCGGCTCGGCGGCGGCGCGCGCAAGATAGGTCGCGCGCACGCGCTCGAAAAATTCCGTTTGCTGCCGCTCGAACTTGTCCAGAGAACGCCCGTCTCCGAGCCGCTCCCGGCCGACCCCGACGGGAACATCGAAAATAAGCGTCATGTCCGGCCGAAAACCATCGAGCGCGACGCGCTCCATGTCGGCGATCAGCGTCGCCGCAACGCCATGACCGCCTCCTTGATAGGCGTATGTCGCGTCGGTGAAGCGGTCGCAAAGGACCCAGGTGCCTTGCGCGAGCCGGGGCCAGATCTCGCGCTCGCAATGCTCGCGACGCGCCGCAAACATCAGCAGCGCTTCGGTGATATGGGCCATGGGTTCGCGCAGCAGCAGCTCGCGAAGACGCTCGCCCAGCGCGGTCCCGCCGGGCTCGCGGGTGACCCACACCGGCCGGCCGCGTTGCGCGAGAAGCTCTGCGAGCCATGGCAAATGGGTACTCTTGCCGGCGCCGTCGATACCTTCAAGGGTGATCAGGCGGCCATGGGGCGCTGCGGGCATCGAAAGCAGTCGGGAAGTGGAGGATGGATGTTTGGCGCCGGCGCCCACACACTCATAAGCGCATCAGCGGCCATTACGCTGATATTTTGCCACGGCGCGATTGTGGTCCGCGAGGCTGGTCGAGAATTCACTCGACCCGTCGCCGCGGGCGACGAAATAAAGAAACGGCGACGCCGGCGGATGAAGGACGGCGTCGATCGAGGCCTGGCTCGGCAAGGCGATGGGGGGCGGCGGGCATCCGTCGCGCGTGTAGGGATTGAAGGCGTGATCGGCATCGAGATCGCGCCGCTTGAGATTGCCGGCGAATTGCTCGCCCATGCCGTAGATGACCGTGGGATCGGTTTGCAGGCGCATGCCCTGACGCAACCGGTTGATGAAAACTGCGGCGATAAGCGGGCGATCGGCCGGCCGGCCCGTCTCCTTCTCGACGATCGACGCCAGCGTAAGCGCCTCGTAGGGCGTCGCCAGCGGCAATTCGGGAGCCCGTACCGCCCACGCGGCGGCAAGGCGCTGCTGCATCGTCCGATAAGCGCGAACGAGGATCGAAGCGTCGGTCGCGCCGGTCGCGAAATAATAGGTGTCCGGAAAGAACATGCCCTCGGGCACGCTTTCAGTTGCACCGATTTTTTGCATCAACTCGGCATCGGGCAGATCGGCGACGGCGGGCGCGATTCCGGGATCCTTTCTCAGCGCGGATCGAAGCTCGCGAAAGCTCCATCCTTCGATGATGGTGAATGCCGTCTGGGTGACATCGCCTTGCGTCAGCTTGTCGAGAAGGCGTGCAAGCGTCATCCCTGTGGCGAGCTCGTAATTTCCGGCCTTGATCGTCCGGTCCTTGCCGGTGATGCGTGCCCAGCCGACCAGAATCCAGTCGGCAGGAAGCACGCCCGATGCGGCGAGCTCGCGGGCGACGGAGCGCAGGCTGGCTCCAGGCTTGACCGTGAACGCGTATGCGGGCTGCGGCAGGGGCAACGGCGCGACGAGGATCCAGCCATAGGCAGCCGCGGCAGCGATGAGCAGCAACACCAGACACCATGCCAAGCGACGCATTTGAACCGCACCTGAGGAGTAAGCATTCACCGCGACGAACCCGGCGAAACCGAACGATTATAATGGCTGCATGCGCCTGCCGTTCTTCTTGCCGCGCCGCTTCTTGCCGAATCGCACCTTGCGATTCATGCAGCGACCTCACGCACGCGGCTTCACGCTGGTCGAAATCCTGGTGGTCATCGTCATACTCGGGATACTCGCGGCGCTGGTCGTGCCACGGGTGCTGGAGCGGCCCGACGAGGCCAGAGTGATCGCTGCCAAGAACGACATCGCGGCGATTTTGCAGGCGCTCAAACTCTATCGACTCGATAACGGGCGCTATCCGACCAGCGAGCAGGGCCTTGCCGCGCTGGTGAGCAGGCCCGCACAGGTGCCGCTGCCGCCGAACTGGAAACCGAACGGCTACCTCGAGCGGCTGCCCAAGGATCCTTGGGGCAACCCGTACCAGTATTTGAGCCCCGGCCTGCGCGGCGAAATCGACGTGTTCAGTTTCGGCGCCGACGGAGCACCCGGCGGCACCGGCGTCGATGCCGACGTCGGCTCGTGGGACCTGTAGCCGATACCCGTTCTCGGGTTCCGCGCGACATGAGTGTCAAGCGCCGGCTTGCGCCCGGTCAGGT
>DAIQRF010000265.1:0-3170 GCA_036786505.1 Casimicrobiaceae bacterium
CGGCCAGCGGGCTGGTGCGACCACATCGCGCGCATGTGGCCGGTCGATGCGGTCGTCGGCGAGAACGGTGCGCTGTACATGAGGCACGATGACGCGGCACGGGCGTTGAAAAAGCGCTTCGTCGCGGGCGAGGTCGAAAGAAAACGCGATCGCCAGCGGCTGGCCACAATCGGCGAAAAAATCCTGCGCGAGATTCCCGGTTGCGCGCTCGCGTCGGATCAGCAGTACCGCGAAACCGACATCGCCATCGATTACTGCGAGGACGTCGTGCCGCTTTCGCGCGAGAACGTCGAGCGCATTGTTGCGATGATGCGGAGAGAAGGCATGAGCGCCAAAGTGTCTTCGATTCACGTCAACGGATGGTTCGGCAGCTATGACAAGCTGGCGATGACGCGTACGCTGCTCGCCGAAGAGTTCGGCATCGCTCTCGACGCTGAACAGCAGCAATGTATTTTTATCGGGGACTCGCCGAACGACGCGCCCATGTTCGACTTTTTCAACTATTCAGTCGGCGTCGCGAACGTGCATGCCTTCGGCGACGCCATCGCCACGCCCCCGAAGTACGTGACGGTCGGTGAAGCCGGTGCGGGATTCGCGGAGCTGGCGGCGTTTCTGCTTGCCTGATTCGCGCCGGATGGCCCTATTTCGCCGCCGTCATGGTCGCGAGTTTCGAGACGTCGAGCTCCTTGAGGGCGCCGGTAAGGACGCTGGCGTCCACGCCCGAGCCGTTGACGGTGATGCTAAAGCGATTGTTGAGGATAACGCTGACTTCGCCGCTTCTGGCGCGGCGATCGTAGCGTTCGTGGACGAGTTGGCCGTTGATCTTGGTCGTACGCTCATAGCCGGTATCGGTTTCCTTTTCCATGCTTGGATCGAACTTCGCCGCGAGACCGGCGAGGCCCGACAACGATCCCAGATCGGAGATCTCGACCTGAAGACTGGCGTTCGCACCGTCGCCATAGCGCGCGGTCGCGCTCGAGCCCTTGATGCCCATGGCTTCGCCGCTCTGACCGGAGGCTTCGCTGCGCTTCAGCCCGACGATCGTTTCGGGCAGCATGTCCTTGAGACGGTGAAAATCGACCGGCTGGACATCCCTGCCGCCGGTCATGAGCTGTCCCACCGCATTGAGCGTGGTGTTCATGTCGACCGCTGCGCCGCCCGCGGCCTGCGGGTCCGCCACGCCGGAAGCCTTCGCCGCCTTTTCCGCGCGTTGCGCTTCTTCGCCCATTCGCCCTAGCTTGCCGAGTGCGTCGCTCACCCGCGCCCGATCGGCGTCTGTTTTTCCGCCAAACATGCTCGAGAGCGCGCCGGCGGCAATGGTGGTGTCGGTGGCACTGTCGTTATGAGAGGTGAAGTTGCCCATCGCGCCCAGGCCGAGCCAGCTGAGCCCGCCGATCGCGCAGGCGCTCAGCGTGCCGATCACGACCGACATGACGATGGCGCAAAGCACGAGCACGATGGTGTAGCCGACCGACTTGTCCTTCGGACAGCGCATCAGCACCGGCAGGCCGAGATAGAGCAGATACAAGCCATACAGGCCGGCGACGATGGCGAGAATGCCCAGCATCGGAATGATGTGGAGGACACCCGCAACCCACGCCGGGGTGTAGCTGTAGGCGGTGACCTTCAGCGCTCGCAACGAATCGCGCTGACCGCCGAAGGTCGGCGCCAGAACGTCGACCAGCCACGAGATCAGCCACACGGCGACAAAGGACAAAACAAATCCGAGCACGGCGGTGAATACGCCGGCGACTATGCCAGTCCTGACGCTGCCGATGAAGGGGACGCTGACGCCGATCAGGGTGTTGCCAAGAAACGTCGCCAGGACGCCGATCGCCACCAGCGGCAATACGTAATGCATATAGATCGCGCCGGCGGTTGTCGGCTCCGCTGCGATCAGCGGCCACTCGGTCGATGGTGACAGCAGTATTCCCTTGATTCGTGCCAGCAATCCGTGGGCCATGGCCGCGTCAAAGCGCGGCAGCGGGTCGGCGGGGCCGCCCGATGCCGTATGGATGGGCGGCGGCGTGCCCCCGAACGAGGCACTTGGCTCGGCCGCTGGCCGGGGCGTGCTTGCGATGGACGCTGCGGGTTCAACCGTGGGCCGCGGCGCGCCTGCCATTATCGGCGCTGCGGGTTCGACCGTCGGGCGTGGCGGAGGCGAAATCGGCGGGGCGGGTGCGACCGGCGATGGGCTTGTCGCTGCGGGCGCTGGCGCCGCCGCTCCGCAGTGGGAACAGAATTTGACGCCGTCGGCGATATGCTGACCGCATTGTGCACAAAACATGGAAAGCCTCCGGAGGTGCTGCTGGCAATGTGGGCTGGCGCGATTGTGCGCCGGTCCGGCCAACGATTCAACGGGACCATCAACGATTCAACGCAAGCGCCGCAGCGGCGCTGCGCCGGCGTAAGGCGCGCCCGACGCCTCCTCGATACGCAGCCCCTCGTTCCATTTCGCCGATCGCTCGCCACGCGCGAACGAGCCGACCTTGAGCTGACCGGCGTTCCATCCTACGGCAAGATGAACGATGGCGACGTCTTCGGACTCGCCGGATCTCGCCGAAATGATGGTGCCAAAGCCCACTCGGCGAGCGGCCTCCCGCGCAGCCAAGGTTTCGCTCAGGGTGCCTGCTTGATTGGGCTTGAGCAAAACCGCGTTGCACGCCCGATCGGCTGCCGCCGCGTCGACACGCGCCGCGTTGGTGGTCAGATAGTCGTCACCGATGATCTGCACGCGCTGACCCGCGGCGCTCGCAAATCGAATCCATGCCTCGCGGTCATCTTCGGCGAAAGGATCCTCGATCGACACCACCGGGTAACGATCAAGCCAGCCGAGCAGGACTTCCGCCAGGCCGTCGCTGTCGAAATCGCGGCCATCGAGATCAAAATGATAGCGGCCGTCGCGAACGAGCTCCGACGCGGCGATGTCCAGCGAGATGGCGACCTCGTCCCCGGGCGAGTAGCCCGCCCGCTCGATCGCGCGCATGAGCATGGTCAGCGCCTCTTCGTTGCTGGCAAACGACGGCCAATAGCCGCCCTCGTCGGCAACGCCAAAACGCGTGCCAGCCTCGTGCATCAAGGCGCCGGCCGCGCGATACACCTCGGCGCTGACGCAAAGCGCTTCGGTAAACGACGCCGCCGACATCGGAATCACCATCAGGTCCTGGAGA
>DAIQRF010000266.1:0-3080 GCA_036786505.1 Casimicrobiaceae bacterium
CGTTAGTACACCTGCCACGCATGTCATCGTTCCCCACCCCGACGTCCGCCGTCGTCGAAGTTCGCGAGCTGCGCAAAGCCTTCAAACACGTGGATGCCGTGCGTGGCATCAGTTTCGACGTCCATCGCGGCACGACCACCGCCTTGCTGGGAGGTAATGGCGCGGGCAAAACGACCACGCTTTCGATGCTGCTCGGCGTCCTCACGCCGACTGCAGGCTCGATTCGGATTCTCGGCGAGAACATGCTGCGCCATCCGTACCGCGTGCTGCCGCGCATCAATTTTACCTCGCCCTATGTCGACTTGCCCAAGCGCCTCACCGTCGGCGAAAACCTGCGCGTCTATGCGCGTCTCTACGGCGTTGCCCGACCGCAGGCGCGCGTCGACGAGCTGGCTCTCGAGCTCGATCTGGGCGATCTGATCGCGCGACCCTACGGCGATCTGTCCGCCGGCCAGCGGACTCGAGTCAGCCTCGCCAAGGCCTTGCTCAACAGCCCCGAAGTGTTGCTGCTCGACGAGCCCACCGCGTCGCTCGACCCGGATGTCGGTGACCGGATGCGCACGCTGCTCGAGCAATATCAGAAACGTTCCGGCTGCACCATGCTGCTCGCATCGCACAATATGGGTGAGGTCGAGCGCATGTGCAACGAGGTGATCATGTTGCGTGCCGGTCTCGTCGTCGATCAGGGCTCGCCTCAATCGTTGCTCGAGCGCTACGGGCGGCAGAACATGGACGACGTCTTCCTCGACATCGCGCGCGAGCGGGTGAACCCCGACCACGGCGCCAGCGCCAGCGGCCACGGCGAGGGGATCGTTTCGTGAACGCGCTGCTGGCCAAGGCCGCGGCTTCCGCCAATCGCATCCGAGCGCTGATCGAGCGCCATGCCTACCTGCTGCTCAAGTCGTGGCCGCGCCTGGTGTCGATGGCGTACTACCCGACCGTCACCATGATCATGTGGGCGTTTGTCACCGTCTACCTGCGTCCGACCAGCAATTTCCTGGCCGACGCGCCAGGGTTATTCATCGGCGCGGTGCTGCTGTGGGACATTCTGTTCCGCGGTCAGCTTGGCGTGTCGTTGACGTTCTTCGAGGAGATGTACTCGCGCAACCTGGGCAACCTGTTCGTCAGTCCCTTGCGCGCCTGGGAAATGATCGTCGGACAATTGGTGATGAGCGTCATCCGCACCTTGATCGGCGTCGGCGCCGCCTGCGTCTTCGCCTGGCTCCTTTTCAGCTTTTCCATTTTCTCGCTGGGTTTGCCGCTGATTGCATTTTTCCTGAATCTCATCGTCTGCGGCTGGGCGATCGGACTCGCCGTCTCGGGCATGGTTCTGCGCTGGGGCCTCGGCGCGGAAGAGCTGGCGTGGGCGGCGATCTTTCTGCTGGCGCCGGTATCCGGCGTTTATTATCCGATCTCCGTGCTGCCGGGCTGGCTGCAGACGATCGCGCATGTGGTGCCGACCAGCTACGTTTTCGAAGGCATGCGCTCGGTGTTGCTCGACCACCAATTTCGCGCCGAACTTTTCTGGAGCGCTCTGGCGATCAACGTGCTGTACATGTTCGCTGGCGTCAATCTGTATTTGCTGGCGATCGGCTACGCGCGCCGGCACGGCATGTTGATGCAGATGGGTGAATAGCAAAAAAGTGGCAACTGCGGTTGCGGAGAGTGAGCAACCGGTTGCGGGTGAAGGGAGCGTCGAATGTTCAAGATCAATCTGTCGCAGATGGCCGCTTGCGTCGAAGAATCGCGCCTCGCGTGGCTCGATGCCGACAAAGGCCCGCCGGAACCGGTGCATTACGCCGAGCTGATCGCGGCGCTGGAAGTCGCGCGCTTGAAGCTCCCACCGCTCTATCGCACCGCGGCGGCCGAGCCGTTCCTTTCCGCGTTGAAAGATCTGGGCGCAGCCAAGTTCGCGCAAGTGTTGCACAGGGATCCCAAGCGCGAGAGTACCGCTGGGCTGATGATCGACATCGCACAGGCGATCCTGCAGAACGGCGAAGGCTACCAGGCGACGCCGCTGGATGCGTTTCAGGAAGTGATCAGCGACCTCTACGACGGCTTTCTTTCCGCCGAAGATCGGCGTGGAGTCAAAACTCCCGATTACGAGGTCATCGCCCCGCTGGTGAAATGGGGCAATCCCGAATCCGGTCCGTACACCTGGCCGGTCGACGCGACGTCGAGCTTCGGCTTGCGCGTCGGCGTGGTCAACCTGCCGCCGGCAAACGCCCGGCACGGGCTCTGCGCCTGGGCTGCGCTGGGACACGAATGCGGCGGACACGACATTTTGCATGCCGACGAGGGCCTGCTCAAGGAATTGACCGATCGCTTACAGGTGGCGCTGATGAAGGCGAAGCTCGGCATCCGAATCGCCGACTACTGGTCGTCGCGCATGGATGAAACCGCGTCCGACGTGCTCGGCGTGCTCAATCTGGGGCCGGCCGCCGCCGTCGGCCTGATCGCCTATTTCCGCGGGATCAACGCCGCGCTTGGATATGGTCCGAAATTGTCGAGCGACGGACCGGCCGACGATCCGCACCCGGCCGATCTCGTTCGCGGTTATATTTCTGCCGAAGTCGTGCGGCTGCTGCTGTTTTCCAGCGCTGGACTGTGGGCCGATGCGATCGTCAAGGAAACCGACAAGGACGCAGGCAAGATCGTGCTTGCCGGAGATAAAATCACCGCACTGCAGGCAAAAAAAGCCGCGGCCGTGGTGGCGCGGACGATCGCGGCTACGGCACTCGATGCGCTCGACGGCCACGCTTTTTCCGAGATCCAGAACTGGCGCGACCGCGACGAGCTGCTGGTAGCGAAGCTGATGCCGTCGCTCTCGACTGCCGCCTCTTTGCCGCCGACTTACGCCGGCGGAACGTATGCGGCGCATGTCGTCTCGGCGGCGGTGATGGCGGCGCTCGAGAAGGCCGCCCCGATTCCGAAGATCTTCGAGCGCATGATCGGCGTGCTGAAGCAGATGCACGACGCGAACCCGTCGTGGGGACCGCTGTACGTCGTTCATCCCGGCGATATCGCGAGGGATTTCGTGGTCGGCTTTCGGCCGCCCGCGAAAATCGCGCGCAAGCCGA
>DAIQRF010000023.1:0-5656 GCA_036786505.1 Casimicrobiaceae bacterium
TTGCTGCTCGCCGTCCTGCATCGCCACGGCGGGGTCGAGATGGCGGGACAGGACGTGTTCGTCAATGCCGTCGGCGGTGTCCGCATAGGCGAGCCGGCGGCCGACTTGGCCATTTCAATGGCTGTCTATTCATCGTTTAAGAACATAGCATTAGACAGTAAATCTCTTGTGTTTGGCGAAGTTGGTCTGGCGGGGGAAATCCGGCCCGTCCAGCGCGGTCAGGAGCGGTTGCGCGAAGCGGCGAAGCTCGGTTTCCATCGCGCCGTCATCCCTGCCGCAAACAAGCCCAAGCAACGAATCGATGGCATGGAAATCATCGCCGTCGACCGCGTCAACGAGGCACTGGATCACCTGCGCGGCTAAAATAGACCTGCGCGCCGTCGGTGCGCGGTTGGCGGCCCATGGAGGCCTGGGTCGGAGAGCGTCAACATCGATTGTTGGATCACTTCACAGGAGTAGAGATCATGGCCAGGAAATCGTCGCCCAAAGCTACCGCCGCCAAACGTTCCTCGACCAGAAAGCCGCGCGCGAAGGCGTCGCCGGCGTCGGCCAAGGGGCCGGGTTCTGCCACGCCAGGACGTGCCGATTTTGGCGACATGGCGAAAATGGCCCGTGCCATGACCCCCGAGCAGGCTTTCGAGCTCTACAAGGCGAACGCGAAATTGGCGCTGGATGTCATCAACACCGCGATCGAGAACACATCCAAGCTGCGCAAGCTGCAGTTCGAGGGGGAAGAGCAGACGCGCTCGATGCAACGAAAGGCCATCCGGCATGCGGCGGAAGCCAACGACCCGCAATCGCTGGTCGCTGCCGGTCAGAACGTGACGCAGGAAGCTGTCGAAAAGGCGATGCAGTACTGGAGCGAGATGTTCTCGATGATCGTCGAAATGCAAAAGCGCCTGTTCGCGCTGATGGAAGATCAAATGGCCGGCGTGCCGGGTGCGAAGGAAGCCAAAGCGGCGATGGCAATGATGCCCGACTTGAAGCAGGCGCAGAATCTGGTCAGCGCGATGCAGGGGGTCATGGCCTCCGGCGCACCCGCGTTTTCCTCGATGCAGCGGGTCATGGGCGATTTCGCGCGCATGGCACAGCAATCGATGCCCGGCGCCAGGCGATGAGCTGCCCGTAAGCTTGGGTCGCGTCCGCGTCAGGCGCAGCGCAGCGGAGCTTGCCTGGGATCGCCTGTCGTCCGGGTTCCGCCGCCGGGAGGTAATGGCCTGTCGATTTCCGACGAAGCAACGCACGAAGGCGAATCCGCTGCGGTGATCGACGTGCCGCGCACCCCGATCGGAATGCATCCGGTCAGGCACGCGAGCGAGGCGTAACACACCAGTATTTTCATCGACTGCTCGGCGACACGGCGGATCCCGTCCAGTGAAAGGTGGCTGTGGGTGGCTTGACAACAGCCTGAGCACATTTTGCGCTCAAGCCGGCGGGGATGCTTGAATTTTGAACGGGCGGTCGCCCGCAATGGCGTTTGTCAAACGTGCGCACAGGTCTCGAGCGACCAAGCACATGGATACTTGAGCCGGTCAGCGCTCAGCCGTTGTACCCCACCCGTTTGAACATTGCCTTGCTGATCGACTGGCGCAGCTTGAGAAAATCTGCCCACGGGTCGGACTTGAGCGCCGACAATCTTGGTGGGACCGTGCGCAGATTGAAGTGATCGAAGCGCACGTCCTCGGTCAGTTCGTCCCAGGCGATCGGTGTCGCCACCGGCGCATTGGCCCTGGCGCGCAGCGAGTAGGGCGCGATCGCGGTCGCGCCTTCCGCATTGCGCAAATAATCGATAAAAATTTTCCCTTTGCGCCGCGATTTCGACATCACCGCAATAAATCGGCCAGGAAACGTTCGGGCCATCAAATCCGCGATGGTCTTGGTGAAGCCTTTCGCCTGCTCCCAATCGAGTGTCGCGCGAATCGGCACCACGACGTGCAATCCCTTACCGCCGGTGGTCTTGAGAAATCCGGTGAGGCCCAGATCGCTGAGAAGCGTGCGTAGTAAACCAACCGCCGCCACGAGTTCATCCCAGCTGACTCGATCGTCAGGATCGAAATCGAAAATTAGGCGATCGGGTCGATCGAGGCGTGGTTTGCGCGATCCCCATGGATGGAGTTCGAGCACCCCCCATTGAACCAGTGCGACCAGCGCCGACACTGAGTTGGCGGCCATGTACGTTGCCTTACCGCCGCCCTCCGGCACTAACACGCGCTCCACTGCGGGGTTGACGCTCTTGGACGCATGTTTCTGGTAGAAGCACTCGCCGTTCCAGCCATCGGGGCAGCGCACGAGGCTCAACGGCCGCTCTTGCAGATGCGGCAGTATCCATTCGCCAATGTTTTCGTAGTAACGCGCGAGGTCCTGCTTTGCGAGTTTACTTTCGGGATACAGCAACTTGTCCGGGTGCGATAGCTTGACCCCAGCGACGGTGCCGGAGGTCTCGGGCGAGGCTTTTGTTTTCGCGGAACCGCCGCCGGCCACCTTGCGTTGCGGCGGCCTTGCGGGCTTGGTCGCAGCCTTGGCAAGCTTCGTATCAGTATTGTGGACCGGGCGTTCCCGGACGACGTCGGCCGCGTTCTTGTCTTCCCGTAGGCCCTGGAAAGACGGATGGCGCAAGCTACCGTCCTGCGTCCACTCCGTGAATGCAATTTCGGCGACCAGCCGCGGCTTGACCCAATGCACACCTTTGGCTTCGAAGCCTCGCGGCGGGTTCACGAAGGAACTCGAACTCTGCACCAAGCCATCGAGCTTGCCTTGCAGCGATGCCAGTATTCGATCGTTGAACCCGGTTCCCACCTTGCCCGAATAGCGCAATTTTCCGCCCGGCTCGTACACGCCCAGAAGCAACGCGCCAAAGCTGCTGCGGCTTCCCTGCGGATCGGTAAAGCCGCCGATGACCATTTCCTGGCGTTGCGCACACTTGACCTTGACCCAGTCGCGGCTGCGTATCCCCTCGCGGTAGGTCGAGTCGTCGCGCTTGGACACCGCGCCTTCCAATCCCAACGCGCACGCCTGCTTGAAAAACTCCTCGCCGGAGCCGGGCACGTCGACGCTGAAACGCACCTCGCTCGCCGTTTCCGGTATCAGGTTCCGCAGCAGGCGTTTTCGCTCGCTTAAGCCCACCCCTTGCAGGTCGTAGCCGTCCAGGTACAGCACATCGAACACGAAATAGACGAGCCGCTCGCCAGCCGGATCGGATAGCGCGTTTTGGAGCGCCTGGAAACTCGTCCGGCCGCGGTCATCGACGACGGTGACTTCACCGTCGAGCCACGCGGATTTTAGGCCGAGTTCGCCCACCGCGTCGGCGACGCGGCCGAGTGCGCCGGTCCACTCCTTGCCGCTGCGCGAGAATAGGGTCACCTTGCCCTTGTCGATCCGACACAGCATGCGGTAGCCATCGTATTTGACTTCGTGCAGCCATTCGTCACCCGGCGGTATGGCATCGACCAGCGTCGCGAGCATCGGCGAAAGCGAGGCCGGCAGCTTCGCGACTAGGGCACCGACCATCGCCGACGGCCCGGCTGCGCTCTCCCGGGATTTCACCGGCGATGACTTGGCGTTGGTTACCGCGCCGGCGCGAACGTTGGCTGCCACCGGCTTGTTGGAATGCCAGACGTGCTCGCGCTGCTCGGCGATGTCCTCAAGGCTCCGCCCCGAGAGCACGCTTTGCGGCGCATCGTCGACGATGCGCGCGTCGGCGCCGCGCTGTGCGAACGAATCGTTCTCCTTGATCAGCAGCCATGCCTTGTCGCCGCTCTTGCCGCCGTATTTGCTGCTGTGGCTCTTCACCAGCATCCAGCCGCCCTTGAGCTTCTCGCCGTCGAGCTCGAACTTGAGATGGCCCTTGGCATAGCCCGCGACCGGGTCGCCATTCGGGATCCACGTTCCGCGGTCCCACAGCAACACGGTGCCCGCGCCATATTGCTTCGCGGGAATGATGCCTTCGAATGATCCGTACTCGATCGGGTGGTCTTCGACGTGCATCGCCAGGCGCTTGTCCGCAGGGTCGAGGCTGGGGCCCTTGGGAACCGCCCAGCTCAACAGCACTCCGTTGAGCTCGAGCCGGAAATCGTAGTGGAGATGACTGGCGGCGTGCTTTTGGATGACGAACGACAACGCCCTGTGCGCGCGTGGCGTAAGGCGACCACACGGTTCCGGGGTGGCCTTGAAGTCACGCTTCTCGCGGTACCGTTCCAGGGCCATGGCGTGCTCCGCTCGCGAGGTTCTAAGTCCGCTCTCGTTGGGCCGGTCTGCCTTAAGCGCGCTTGCGCTTGGCCGGCGCCTTGGTCGAGCCGCGAGCCGCGGCGACGACGCGAAGCGTGGTCTTGCCTGTCACTTCCGGTTTGGGTGAACGTCGCGGGTCGGCCGCTTTGCGCCGTGAGCCTCCCTTGTCGAGACTTTGCTTGAGCAGCGCCGCCAGGTCGATCACCTGTGCCGACCGCGGCGCTTCGCTTTTCTCGGTGTCGGGCTCGGTAATCTGCTTGGTTTCGCCCTTCTTGATCTTCTCTTCAATTCGCCGCATCAAGTCCTGGTGATAGGTGTCCTTGAACTCGGTGGCCTTCCAATGCTCGGTCATGTCGTCGATCAGCCGCTTGGCCAGATCGACCTCCTTGCTCGTGACGTGCGCGCCTTTCAGTCCCTCTTCCGGCAGTGCGAAATCCTTGGTCGTGCGCAGCTCGTCGGCATAGCGCAGCGTGTTGAGCATCAGAATCTTGCCTACCGGCACGACTGCGGCGAGGTGCTGCGCCGTACGTATCACGACTTGGGCGACGGCAACGCGACCGGTCGAGCGCAGCGTCTCTCGAAGCAGCGCATAGACCTTTTGCCCGCGCTCCGTCGGCACGAGATAGTAGGGCGTCTCGAAATATTGAGGCGGAATTTCATCTGCCGGAACGAACGCCTCGATATCGATCGTTTGCGACGCCTTGACGTTTGCACGCCGGAAATCCTCGTCGGAAAGCACCACGTACTGATCTTTTTCGTACTCGTAGCCCTTGACGATATCGTTCCACTCGACTTCCTTGCCGCTGCGCTTGCTGTAGCGCTTGTATCCGACCGGCGAGAAATCGCGCTTGTCGAGCATCGAGAACTTGAATTCCTTGCGCTCTTCCGCAGGATAGAGCTCGACCGGGATATGCACCAGGCCGAAGGTAATGGCACCTTGCCACAGGACGCGCGCCATGACTATGCCCTTTCTTTCTGCTGTTCTATTTCGACGGTGATGCATTCGACGCAAAGGCCGAACGCCGTGGCGCGCACGATGAGCGCCCCGCACCCGTAGCACGGGATGAGCGGCCGCTCTCCGGATAGTTGGCAGCCGTCGGATCTGCAAGCTGCCAAGTCGCACCAGTGCATGTCATGAGGGCAAACGAACATGGTTCGCGCCATAGAGGGGCAAGCGTCAACTCTCGCCGATCGCCCTCCTGCTTTGTATCGGCCTTGTTCTTATTTCCGCGTCGGACTTGCGGACGTTCGCCGTAAGAGCGAGGCTGACACTGAGCGAGCCCCATGCCGCGCGCACGGCGTCGACTCGATTGAGTGCCCAGGGCCGGACTCGAACCGGCACGACGCGTTTCGGCATCGGCGGATTTTAAGTCCGCTGTGTCTACCAGTTTCACCACCCGGGCAACGCGATCATTGTAACGGCGGAGCGTGG
>DAIQRF010000023.1:5756-12786 GCA_036786505.1 Casimicrobiaceae bacterium
AATTCGCGTCGCTGCTTTTGCTGACCGTTTCCGCGACGTCGCGAGGATCGATGCCGATCAGCCGCGAGACACGAATCTCGACCTCGGGCTGCTGAAGCTTCGAGACGCGTTCCTGCAACTGGCGATCGGTCACTGTCATGCGGCTGCGTTGTCGAACATATTCCGCCCAGGATGAAATGATGTAGCGCTCCACGAAACAGTCCTGCTCGGCGATGTCCCGGAACACGCGCCAGTCATCGGCACCGTTACGGCGACGGGTCCGTTCGATGGCGTGAATCGCGCGTAAAAAGGCTGCCACGTTCTGCGGCGCGATCCGATACTCCACCTGAATCAGCACCGGCCCGTCGTCGGGCAGCGGCGGCACTGCAAGGCCCAGATCCGGCAGTTGCGCGCCAGGCGTCACGTCCGCGTCGTTGCCCAGGCGCACGCGAACCCGGCGATTGAGAATGAGCAAAAGCAACATCACGCCGGCCGATGCGGCAAGCGCGACGCGGATGCCGAACAGCGACGCCAACGATCCCCACGCCGCGCTTCCCAGCGCGAGGCTTGCCTGCATGGCGACCAGGCTCATGGCGACCGCACGCGCTCGCACCCACGCCGGCGCGGCGCTTTGCGTCCCGGCAGACAGACTGGCGAGCACGCCGACCCATGCCGCGCCGGCGCCGAACATGCCCACCAGCGCGACCATCGTCATGGCGGTGGATGCGATCAGCAAGGTGGCGCCCACCCACAGAACAATGGCCGCGCTGACGACGGTATTGAGCGATACGCGCTGAAGTTGTCGGGGAATCGTCAAGGCGCCGATGATGGCGCCAGTGCCGAAGGCCGCCGAAAGCAGACCGAAGCCGCCTGCACCGAGCAGGAGCTGGTCGCGCGCGATCACGGGCAGCAGTGCCCACAACGCGCTCGCGCAGATGCTGAAGCTCAGGTTGCGGACGATCAGTGCCCGCATCAACGGTGAGTGCCGGGCATAGCGCAGGCCGCTTCGCACACCGGAGATCAATGTCTCTGGAACGCCAGGAAGAGCAGGCGTGTTTTTTTTCCATCCCCTCACCGCGATGATCGTGACCACGAAAAAAAACGCGCTCGCGATCGAGGCGCTACCGGTGCCTATCCATGCTGCGATCGCCCCTGCCAACGCGGGACCCACGGCGCGGGCCAGGTTGAACGCCACCGCGCCGAGCGCAACGGCACGCGGCAGGTCCTGGCGTGACACGAGATCGTTAACACTTGCCTGCTGCGCGGGCAGGTAGAAAGTAAAGCCCGCGCCGATAAGAAAGGTCAGCGCCAGCAGCGTCAGCGGCCCGATCGAGCCGACCAGCGTTGCGATCCCTAAGCTGACCGTCGCCGCGAACAGCACGATCTGCGTTATCAGAACCACCCGCCGCCGATCGACAATGTCGGCCAACGCGCCGGCCAAAAGACCAAACAGCAGCGAAGGGGCGGTGCTGGCCGTCTGCACCAGGGCGACCATGAACGCCGACGGCGTCAACGTCGCCATCAGCCATGCCGCCACGGTAGCTTGCATCGTGTAGCCCAATGCAGCAGCGATGGACCCAATATAAAAAAGGCGGAAGCGGCCGTGGCGCAGCGGCGAAGCGCGAAACAGGTTGGCCATCAGCAAGGCGGTACGCACGGACACGGTGAGAAATCGGGGAAAGGGCCGTCATTGTAAGCAACGTCGGCGCTGCGCCGCGGGGCCGAGGTCACGAAAGTGTGTTTCAAAAATGCTCGACGCTTCGGCCATCGGTGACGGAACGGTGTCCGTCACCGCAAGTTTTGGCCATGTCGGCCTTGAAACCGCTTGCCTGGACGAACGATCGTTCGCTAGACTGGCGGCATGCCGATCGGTCAGGAAAAGTGCAGCGACTACCCGGGCTTCGAATGCGCCGTTTGCGGCCATCGCCGCTTCTACCGCATCCTGATCCAGCGCGAGCACCAGCCTGCGTATCGCACGGCCTTCTATGGCTGCGTCGGCTGCTCGGCGATGTTTACCGATCCCTACAAATTTACCCAGAGCGTGCAATCCGCCGGCAGCAAATTCGGCTCGTCGACCTACGGCCGCTCCGGCGGATGACGGTTGCGAAGGCCCGAACGCCTGAACGAGTGGTTGCTGCCCCGCGAGTCCGTCATGCTGGATCGCGACGTCCTTCATTCGTCCGAGGGACAATGGTCTCGTAATGACGAATTCTTCATCGATGACCAAGTGCTCAATTTCCGCCGCCTGATCGAGACCCAGCTAAAGCACAAGGGCGGATATCTGTCGCTTCCCAAGACGCCGGGGCTGGGTTGCGATTTCGATGAAAAGGCGGTCAAGCGATACGCACTGACTCCGGCCAGGCCATGGGCGGGCATGAGGTAATATTTGCACCGGCCCAGCGCGCGCAATTTCGCGATTGAGCGGGCAATCCACTGTCGCAAGACGTAGTGTGTGCGCCGATGGCGGCGCACGGTTCTGCGCCATCACGATCATCTGAAAACGAACACATGACCGAGCGCATCAAGGGGATTCTTTCTCCGGTTCTGACCCCGTTCAAAAGCGGCTACCGCCCCGACGCGGAGCGGTTTATCAGCCACTGTCGCTGGCTGCTCGCCAACGACGTTAGTCTTGCCGTCTTCGGGACCAATTCCGAGGCGAACTCGCTTTCCGAACATGAACGTGTCGATCTTCTCGAGCGGCTGGTCGACGCCGGCATCGACCCGCGGCGACTTATGCCGGGGACCGGATGCTGCTCGCTGACCGAAACGGTTCGCCTCACATCGCAGGCCGTGAAGCTCGGCTGCGCCGGCGTCCTGATGCTCCCACCGTTCTATTACAAAGGCGTCACGGATGAAGGTCTATATCGCAGTTTCGCGGAGACGATCGAGCGCGTGGGCGACAAACGCTTGCGCATCTATCTGTACCATATACCGCCGGTGGCGCAGGTCGGCATCAGCTTAGGCTTGATCGATCGCCTGCTGAAGGCCTATCCGGAAACGATTGCCGGGATGAAGGATTCGTCCGGGGACTGGAACAACACCAAGGCGGTCCTGGATCAGTTCTCCAAGGCCGGATTCGACGTGTTCGTAGGCAGCGAGACTTTTCTGCTGGCCAACATGCGCAACGGCGGCACGGGAGCGATCAGCGCCACCGCCAACGTCAACCCGGCGAAGATCGCCGCGCTCTATCGCGAATGGACGTCGAGCGACGCCGATGCGATGCAAGGCCGCCTCGACGTCGTGCGCAAGAGCTTCAGCAAATATCCGATGATCGCGGCAATGAAGCGCGCTGTCGCCCACTGGAGAAAAGACGAAGATTGGTCCCGGGTCAGGCCGCCGCTCGTCGAAATCGCACCGCGCGAGTCGACGACGCTCATCGAAGAGCTCAAGACGGCTGGCTTCGACATGCCTGGAATTTGAAGGTACGACCATGGGGCAGTGTAACCAGAGAGAAGGAGCACAAGCATGAACACCAACGATGAACTTCAGGCGACCATCGCAAAGCTGATACGGCCGGGCAGAGGCATCCTCGCTGCCGACGAGAGCTTGCCGACGATTGGAAAGCGGTTCCAGCCGATGGGCATCGCGAACACCGACGAGACCCGGCGCGCGTACCGCTCGCTGCTGTTTACCGCGCCAGGCGCCGAAGCATTCATCAGCGGAGCCATCCTGTTCGAGGAAACGCTGGGCCAGCGCGCCGACGACGGAGCGCCGCTGCCGGAGGTGCTGGACCGACGCGGCATCGTGCCAGGTATCAAGGTGGATAAGGGCACGACGCCTCTGGTCAATGCGGCCGGCGATCTGATCACCCGCGGCCTCGATGGCCTGCCGGAGCGTCTCAAGGGCTACAAGGCGCAAGGAGCGCGCTTCGCCAAATGGCGCGAGGTTTACGGTATCACCGACCGCAATCCCACGCCGCTTGGCATCGAGGCCAATGCGGAAGCGTTGGCGGCCTACGCCGCCATCTGCCAGGCAGAAGGCATCGTGCCCATCGTCGAACCCGAGGTGCTCTTTGACGGCGATCACACCATGGAGCGTTGCGATGAGGTCACCGAGGCGGTATTGCACGCGGTGTTTCACGCCTTGCATCGACACAAGGTGATCCTGGAATATATGGTTCTGAAACCGAGCATGGTGCTGCCCGGCAAGGGCTGTCCGCCCAAGGCGACGCCGGAGCAGGTCGCCGCGGCGACGGTCAAACTGCTGCGGCGTGCCGTCCCCGCTGCGGTGCCGGGCATCTACTTTTTGTCCGGCGGGCAGCGTCCGGAGGAGGCGACGGCCAACCTGAATGCGATGAACGTCCAGTTTCCCGACGCGCCGTGGCAGCTCTCGTTTTCCTACGGTCGCGCATTGCAGGATCCCGTCATCCAGGCATGGGCGGGTCGCACGGAAAACCGACTCGCCGCGCAACAAGCGTTTTGCCTTCGCGCCAAAATGAACGGCCTTGCGCGCAGTGGCAGATGGAGCTCGGAGTTGGAAAAAAGCGCGTAATGTTTTGGTGGCGTCGCGTGATCGCGGCCATGGAAAAGGGTGGATAGATGGCAGTGCCCGAAAGCTCGGATGCGTTCGTTTTCTTCGGTGCGACCGGCGATCTGGCCTACAAGAAGATCTTCCCCGCGCTGCAGGCGCTGAGCCGAGGGGGCCACCTGGATATGCCGATCATCGGCATGGCCCGCCCCGACTGGACGCTGGACAAGCTGCGCGAGCGGGCGCGCGACAGCCTCGAGCACCATGGCGGCGTCGATGCCGATGCGTTTCTCAAACTGTCGGCGCGGTTAAAGTACGTCGGTGGCGACTACCAGGATCCGGCGACCTACGAGCGTTTGCGGCAGGCGCTGGGCGGCGCGGCGCGCCCGCTGCATTATCTCGCCATCCCTCCGAGCATGTTCGCGACCGTGGTGCAGGGTCTGGCGAAGGCGCACTGCGACAAGGACGCGCGAGTGATCGTCGAAAAGCCATTCGGGCGTGACCTTGCGTCGGCGCAGGCGCTCAACCGCACGCTGCACGAAGTGTTTGCCGAGTCCGCGGTGTTCCGCATCGACCACTATCTGGGCAAGGAGGCGGTGCAGAACCTGCTTTATTTCCGCTTTGCCAACGCTTTCCTCGAGCCGGTCTGGAACCGCAATTTCGTCGACAGTGTGCAGATCACCATGGCCGAAAATTTCGGCGTGCAGGGCCGCGGCAGCTTTTACGAGGAGGTCGGCGCGGTCCGCGACGTCGTGCAGAATCATCTGCTGCAGGTGATGGCCTTGCTGGCGATGGACCCGCCGGTCGGCCGCGACCCGGATGCAATGCGCGCCGAGAAGCTGCGCTTGTTCCGCGCCATGCGGCCGCTCGATCCAAAGCAGGTGGTGCGCGGCCAGTTTCGCGGCTACCGCGACCAACCCGGCGTGGCGCCGGATTCGCAGGTCGAAACCTTCGCCGCGCTGTGCCTGCATATCGACACCTGGCGCTGGGCCGGTGTGCCGTTTTATATCCGCACCGGCAAGTGTCTGCCGATCACCACCACCCAGGTCATCGTCGATCTGAAATGCCCTCCGGTGGCGATCTTCGATGAGATCAACCCGGCGCAATCGAACTACTTTCGCTTTCGTCTGAGCCCCGAAGTCGTGATCTCCGCAGGGGCGAGGGTCAAGCGGCCGGGAGAGGAAATGGTGGGCGACGCGGTGGAGCTGGTCGCCCGCCATTCCCTCGCCGGCGAAAAATCTCCGTACGAGCGGCTGCTGGGCGATGCCATTCGCGGCGACGCCTCGCTTTTCACCCGCGACGACGGTGTCGAGGCGGCGTGGCGGGTGGTCGATCCGATCCTGCATAGCACCGTTCCGGTCGAAGAATACGAGCCGGGCACCTGGGGCCCCGCCGCAGCGCGCGCCGTCGTCGCCGGCAAGGAAGGCTGGCACGATCCGAAGCCCGAGGAGAGTCCTCCGTGCTGAGCGAAGGCAAGGTCGTGTTCCTGCTCGACGTCGACAACACGCTGCTCGACAACGATCGTTTCGGCTCGGATCTTGGCGCGCGCCTGGAACGGGCCTTCGGCGCCGATCAACGCGATCGATACTGGGCCATTTTCGCCGCGCTGCGCGAAGAGCTGTCGTATGCGGACTATCTGGCCGCGCTGGACAAATTCCGCGTCGGGCTCGACGACGACCCGGATTTGCTGCAGATGTCTTCGTTCATGCTGGAGTATCCGTTCGCGGATCGTTTATACCCGCGCGCGCTGGAGGCGGTCGCGCACCTGAGCACGCTGGGGCTGCCTGTGATTCTGTCCGACGGCGACGTGGTATTTCAGCCGCGCAAGATCCAACGCTCGGGCATCTGGAATGCGGTACAGGGCCGCGTGCTGATCTACGTGCACAAAGAGCGCGCGCTCGATGCGATGCAGCGGCGCTACCCGGCGCGACATTACGTGATGGTCGACGACAAGCCGCAGCTTCTGGCTTCGATGAAACGCGTGCTTGGCCAGAAGCTGACGACGGTGTTCGTGCATCAGGGCCACTACGCCGCACAATATGCAGCACAATCCGCGGCACAATCCGCGGCACAATCCGCGGCACAATCCGCTAACCTGGTCATCGACCCACCGCCCGACCTGGAGATCGAGCGGATCGGCGATTTGCTCGATCACGATTTATCCGATTTTCTCGCCGCTTCGCCCAACCGCGTCGCGGCCATGAACCAGGAGCGAGCATGAACAAAGCCCAAGAACTGCACCACCTCGGCCAGAGCCTCTGGCTGGACAACATTACCCGCGAGATTCTCGACAATGGCACGCTGCGGCGCTACATGAACGAGTTCTCGGTCACGGGGCTGACCTCGAATCCGACCATTTTCGACGAGGCGATCGGCAATACCGCCGCCTACGACGAAGGCATTCGCGACAAGGCAAAGGCGGGAAAATCCGGTGAAGCGCTGTTCATGGAGCTGGCGCTCGAAGATCTGCGCCGGGCCGCCGATCTGTTCCGTCCGGTCTTCGACGCCACCGACGGCGGCGACGGCTGGGTATCGATGGAAGTGTCGCCTCTGCTCGCCAACGACACCTCGGGCAGCGTCGATG
>DAIQRF010000024.1:0-12703 GCA_036786505.1 Casimicrobiaceae bacterium
TTTAGCGGCTGACCGCAGCTTTTTCGCTTCGGAATCGTCCATGCTACGTTCGTGCGCTCTTGCCGCGGCAATGAGCTGGATTTCGCTTGCCGTGTCTGCCACGCCCCTGGCGCAGCAGGAGATCGTGACCCTGTGCGCGAATGCCGAGGACGCCGCCCACTGCGGCCGTTTGATCGAAGAGGTGCAACTGAAGCGGTTACCCAATCTCGCCCGCCGCGACGGCGACGTGCTCTTGGTTTCGCTCTACCCTTCAGGCGCCGCGACATTCACCGACAGCGACGATCCCGTAAATGGCCGCTCGTACAGTCTTTGGGATTTTCTCGACCCCATCAATGCGGTGGTTCTTTATTCGACGGCGGGAGAGTCGACCAGCTTCCTCGTCCTGAGGCGAACGACGAACCGCCGCTTCGATCTGCCTGCGGAGCCGCAGCTCTCCCCGGACCGCTTGCACATCGTCACCGCAGACGTCTGTCCGAACCGCTGCATAAACGAAATTGCGGTGTGGCGCGTCTCACCGGCGTCACTGCGCAAGGAGCTCGTCTGGACACCGGGTGAGCGCTGGTCGGATGTGGCAGCGACGTGGAAGGATGCGAACACGCTGGCGATCGAATACACGCCCGCCGGCGCCGACAAAGCAGCCATTGTCGAACGGAAGCTTGCCGATCCCGTGTGGAAGCGCGTCGGGCCCAACTGATGGTGATCAACAGCCCGGCAACGACGTCTCGTCATCGCTCGATTCGAAGCTTTGTGCTGCGCCAGGGACGCTTTTCGCCGGCGCAGCAGCGCGCGTACGAGTCGCTGCTGCCGCGTTTCGGCATTGCGTTTGGCGCGGGCGCGCTTGATCTCACCCGCGCTTTCGGGCGGACGAGCCCGAAGATCCTGGAAATTGGCTTCGGCATGGGCGAGACGACGGCCGCGATCGCGAAAGCGCGGCCCGGCGACGATTTTCTCGCGATCGAAGTTCACCGTCCCGGCGTCGGAAGCCTGCTCAAACTGATCGAGCAGGAACGGCTTGCCAACGTCCGCATCGTCCAACACGACGTGGTGGAGGTCGTCGAACAGATGCTCGCGCCGCGAACGTTGGCTGGCGCGCATGCCTTCTTCCCCGATCCCTGGCCCAAGAAGAGGCATCACAAGCGGCGGCTGCTTCAGAGCGCGTTCGTGCACGCTCTCGCCGAACGGCTGGCCCCGGGCGGCTATCTGCACGTTGCCACCGACTGGGAGGAGTACGCCGTCGAGATTCTGGAAACGCTGCGCGCGGAGCCGCTGCTTGCCAACACCAGCCCGGCTTTCGCGCCACGACCCGAGTATCGTCCGTTCACGAAGTTCGAACGCCGCGGCCTGAAGCTTGGCCACGGTGTCTGGGACCTTTTGTTCGAACGGCGTTGACGCCGCGGTAGTGCGGGCTATCGTCAGCGGCGATTGGGGTCGCGCGACAACGCGACGAGCCTGCTGATCGCGCTGCGCGCGATGTCGCGCGAGAAATGCTTGCGGATGTTCTCGCGCCCACCCTCGGACAGCGTGTTCCACAGCTTCTGGTCGCGATACGCGTGCACTACCGCGTCGGCAAAGCTTTCCGGATCGTCGCCGACAAGCACGTCGACACCAGGCGTAAGGTGCATACCCTCGATCGACGGCGTCGTGGCAACGACGGGCAGGCCGTAGCTCATCGCATGGTTAACCTTGCCCTTGACCCCGGCACCGTAGCGCAGCGGCGAGACCGAAAGCCGGCAGCCGGTGAGATAGGGCGTCAGGTCGGGAACATGGCCGGCGATCACAAGATCCTCGGCGGCCAGCGCCTTGATGGTCGCCGGCGGGTCCATCCCTGCGACATAGGTTTTCACGCCGGGAAGACGTTCGCGCAACCGCGGCACGATTTCGTGGCCGTACCAAAGTATCGCGTCGGTATTCGGCGGGTGTCGAAAGCCGCCGATGAACAGCAAGCCCTCGCGCTCGGCAAAGGGTTTTTCGGCGACCAGCGGCTCGTGTATGGTCGAAAGAAGCATCACCTGCGCATCCGGCTCGAGACTTTCCAGAAGCTCTTTCTCGACCGGACTCACGACCAGCGTCACGTCAGCCTTGCGTATCAATGCCAGCTCTTCGTTGCGCTTGGCTTCCGCGGTGTGTTTCGCGGTCCCGCTCGCATTGAGCTCGGCCAAGCGCTCCTCGCGCAGGAAATGGAGGTCGACGGTGTCGAACACCACCAGCGCGTGCGGCGCAAACGCCCGTACCGCATCGATGTGCTTGGCTGCGACGTAATGCCGCGACAGGATCACGACATCGAACTCGTCGCCGCGCGTTCCGAGCAGCATCGATATCGAGCGCGCATAAGGATGGAATTGCACCTCGACGCCCAGTTGCTGCAGCGCCATCACATAGGGCTGACGATACTCGAGATTGTCGGGGGCAAAGGTGACCTTGCAGCCCAGGTTGACCAGGATTTCCATGACCTGCTGCATCCGCATCGACCCCGCGTCCTGGTCGGGCGTCAACATGCAGGCGTCGATCACCAGTACGCGGCGCTTGGCCCACCGGTCGCGCTCGAGCTCGGGTGCGACGCCGTTGGGCCGGTGCGAGGCAAGCGCGTCGGCCCACTTGGTCGCAAACGTGCTTTGATTCACCACTTGATGACGCTTGACGCCTGTCGTCTCGTCGGTGCCCGAGGTCGCGCCTTCGAAATGAGCGACGACGGCGCGTGGCTGGAAGAAGACCTTGCGCTCCGCGGCGCGCACCGCGAATGCCAGATCCACATCCTCGTAATAGGCCGGCGCGAACCGCTGATCGAATCCACCGAGCTCTCCGAACAACTGCGCCGGAATCGCAAGACAGGCACCTGAACAGTAGTCCACCTCGCGCACATAGTTGTATTCGGGCTTGTCCGGGTCGTCGTTTCGACCGTAGTTCCACGCCGAGCCATCGCGCCAGATTATGCCGCCGGCTTCCTGCAGCCGGCCATCCGGATAGATGAGCTTGGCGCCGACCAGCCCGGCCTCCGGATGGCGCTCGAAGATCGCCAGCATCGCATCGAGCCAGCCCGCGGTGGCGATGGTATCGTTGTTAAGGAAGACGAGGATCTCGCCGCGCGAAAGCCCGGCAGCGCGATTGCAACTGCCGACAAAACCGAGGTTGGTGTCGTTGCGCACGAAGCGCACGCCACTGACGACGGAAAGTGCCGCTTCCGCCGGGTCCGGCGAGGCGTCGTCGAGAATCACGATCTCGTAGGTTCCTGGCGGCGAGTTGGCGTGCACGCTTGCGAGGCAGGTGTAGGTGAGAAGCGGTTTTGCATGGACCGGGATGATGATGGTGACGCGGGGATTCGGGCAGGGCGCGAATGCCAGCGGTGCGATCTCCGGCGCCTGCGCGAAGCCAAGACCCGTCGAAGGAACGAATCGGCGAGACCGCGTGAGCCTGCGTGCGACCCGTCGCGTCAGGGCACCGGCGCCCTCATCGCGAAGAATGGACAACGCTATCCCGGCGTAACGAGGCGACTGTCGAACCGACGCCCAGCGCGCCCGCAGGCGGGCGAGCGCGATCCTGGCGCGATGTATGCCGCGCCGAAGCGGTGCGCTCGCGCGCCAGACGGTGCTCGTCTCCAGCTCGTCGATCCGAGCCTGCGTTGCCGTGAGCTGCGTCTCGACTCTGCCGAGGTGCAGTTGGGTGGCAATTTGCTCTCTCAGCGCGGTGAGAAGCTGCGCCGCAAGCGCCTCTCGATCGAGTTGCGCGCGATCGCGAATCGTACGAAATTCCTCGAGCTCGCCATCGACCACGGCAATGCGTCGCCGCAGCTCGTCCCGCGCTTCGCTGTGTCCGCATTCCACCCCCGCGCTGAACAGTTGCGGCAGCGGAATCTGCTGGTCCGCGATGGTGTCGGCGGCAAGATACCAGTGCCGCGCGTCGAGCGGCGGCGGCGCCGCAGCAGGCGAGCGTGTGCGCGGCAACGCCGGCACAGGCGCAAGATAGCTCGCGAGATAACGCTGGGGATCGGTCACTGGATCGCGACTCGGGAAAGCGCGGGGCGCGTGGTCGAGCCGAGGGCGCCTGCCTTCAGCAACGCCTCGTTCCACTCGGCCGGCGCCGCGTCCCATCGCACGAGCATTGCGCGCGGGTGGCCGGATGCGCGCTCGGCAAGCGCGCCCAACGCGGAAACCACGATGGCGGTACCGGCGGCGAGCGCGACCGAAAGTGTGTACGAGTAGGTCTCCGGCACCTGCGCCGGAAACCAGATCACATCGGGCCGTTCGGCGGCGATGAGGGTCGCCAGGCCTTCGTCGGCATATTGACCGTGAATGGACAATGCCGCGTCGGGCCACTGGGGCACCGGCTCGGTGGTGGCTCCAAGAACACGAAATGACAACGGCAGGCGGCGCGCGCGCGCATCGGCGGCACACGCGGCGACGACCCGAAGGCCCTTTTCCGGCGAGAGATTGCCCAGAGTCACGACCCGGGTAACTCTGCCGGGCTCGACCAACGGCACCTCGGGATGAGGCATCACCAAGGCATCGACATCGGGGAAATAGCGCGCGATGCGCTGCGCGACGTCGCGAGAGGGTGCAAACACGCGGTCGGCGCCGCGCAGCAGTTGGCCCAGCGCGCCGCGCCACGCGGTGATGTCCATTCCCCACTGCCCGGGCCGCCGCGTCAGACACGCGGCGCAGCCAAGCGCGTCGGGCTCGCCGCAATAGCGTCCGTCCTCGGCGTCGAGGTGATATTGCGGGCAGATCGCGTAATAGTCGTGCAGCGTGCAGTCGTACGGCACGCCTACTCGACCGGGCAGGTCCAGCACCGCGCGCGGCAGGCCGTGCACGTGATGAAAATGCATGCGCACCAGCCCGAGCCCGCGCAACAGCGATACCAGCGCGGGCAACTCCGCAGGCAAGGCGAAATAGGCGGCGAAACCCTCTCCCTCCTTGGGCCACGACAGCTTCACCGTGTCGCCCGCGCCCGGCTGCAGCAGAAGGACGTCGCAGCGCTCACTCACCATCTCGGCCAAGTCGTCCATGTGTCGACGAACGCCCCCGCCCCAGCCATGGGCGATGAAAAGCAGAAGCTGTCGCGGAGACTCCGCCAGTCGCAGAAGGTCGACGCGACGCTGAAAGGTCCGCGCCGGATCGCGCGCCGCGAACTCCGCGCGTTGCGCCGGGTAATGCGGATAGAGCTTGCCCAGCGCTTTCTCGGCGCGCGCCGCGAGGTCTTGCGCAGCGGCGGATCCGAATGCAGTCTCGCCCCAGTGCCAGACGTAGACGTCGGCGGCGAGCGCGTGCCGGAATCCGGCGCCGGACGCGCGCAGGCAAAAATCCTGCTCGACGCCGTAATCGCTTCCCAGCGGTCCGCCATCGAACGGCCCCACCGCGTCGAGACAGGCGCGGCGCAAGAACACGCACGGCCCGCAGGCCAGCGGCGTTGTTACCGACGAGCCTGTATTGGCACGGCGGAACAAAAGATCCAGCGAGCTCAGCGTCTGTTCTGCTGGCATCGCGTTCCTGGCATCCCTGCGCGGGTAACCCGCGATGCCGCCGTAGTTGGTGAACGGGATGACGGTGCCGATGTCGCGCGCCGCCGCAGCGGGAGCGACGAGTCGATCGAGCCAGTCGTTGGCGACTTCGGCGTCGCTGTGAAGTATGACGACGTCGCGTTCGGGGTGAAGCGCGGTCGCGCGATTGACTGCCGCAGCGAAACCCTGGCGCAGCGGCTGCTCGATCAGCGTCAGGCGCGAACGCTCCGCGTGTTCGCGCAGCCAGCGAACAAGCTCGGGCTCCGGGCAGGCGTCGTTGACCACGATCAGCTCGAATGGCGTCTGCTGCGTGGTGGACAATACAGTGGACAATACAGTGGACAATACACTTTCGATGCAACGCCGCGTCGCCTCGGCGCCGCGGTAGACCGGGACGATGACGTCGATCGTCATCGGTCCCTCCCGCCGAACAAGCGTTTGACGCGTCCTAGCGGCCAGCGCAGCCATCCGCGCCAGGACTCGCGATGCGCGAGCCGCGCCGCGGTTTCGTCGAGCGCACCCGAGAGCTGCGTAAACGCATTTTGCGTACGCGTGAGCTCGGCGTCGAGCGACGCCACGCGCGAGCTTACCGCTTCTTCGCGCTGGCGCGAGCTCGCGAGCTCGTTCACCGCGGTCACCAAATCGGCAAGTCTCGCTTCGGCAATCTTGCGCGCGTCGACTTCGTCCCAAAACAGTCGCTTCTCGGCGAGCAACGCGCGCTCATAGTCGCGGTAGAGCGACAGCGCTCCGTCGTCGAAAATCGACAACGCCGGAAGCTCCGGAAGCGTAGCGTGCGCGCCACCACACACGACCACGAAATACATTGCCGGCGCAGGGACCTCCTGAAACTCGACTCGATCGTCGACCAGCGCGATGAGCTCGGCGCCACGTGGCGCGGTCCCACCCTCGCTCCACAAGAGCGAATGCGCGAGCGAGCGCTGCCCATACCAGTGCTGCTGTGGAAACCGCGCACCAAGCATCGCCTCCAGCTCGTCGCGGTCAAGCTCGCGCACATGAAAATGGTTGTCGTAGCCGCTTTCTCCCGAGTAAACCGTCTTGTTCGGAGATGAGAGGATCAAGGCACCCTCCGGCGCCAGCACGCGCCTGAATTCAGCGAGCATTGCCGCTTGGGACGACAGATGCTCGATGGTCTCGAACGAGATCACCCGGTCGACGCTCGCGTCGTCGAGCGGCAAGGCGTCACAGGATCCGGAAACGAAACGCAGGTTCGGCCTTCCCGCATAGCGGCCAGCCGCATGCGCAATCGTGGCATCGTCGATGTCGACCCCGACGACCTCGGCCGCCGCGCCCGCGAGCAGGTAGCTGCCGTAGCCTTCTCCGCATGCTGCATCGAGCACCCGCTTTCCCGCGACGGCAGGCAACGCGACACAATAGCGGTGCCAATGCTCGTACCAGATCGCGCCCCTGGCTTCGGGGGTGAAGCGTTCACCGGTGAATGATAGGGAGGCGGTCAAGGAGCGGCGAGCCCGGCGCGGAAGTGGCCGGCGAACCGGGGAAACATCGTCGGCGCGGCGGCAACCTGCCATTTTACGCCGGCCCGCCGGGCCGGTCCAAGCTAGCTGGAGTGCTACTCGATCTCGATCAACACCGGCTGGTGATCGGACGCCTGCGTTTTCTGATCGACCCGCACTTGCCGGATCCGGGGCACGAGGTCGGCCGACACGAAGATGAAATCGCAATGCTGCTCCGGCTCTCCGGGCTGCTCTTTGTCGTAGATCTTGAAGGTCGCCGGGTGCGGCAGGCCAGGCTGTGCCACCTGCCACGCATCGGCAAGCGAGGGCGTGCCATCAGCAAACGTTTCGCACATCCGTGCATGCAGGATGTCGTCGGGCTCGAGATTGAAGTCGCCGGTGATGACGGTTCCGGCGGGTCGCTTCAGGGTGTGAAAAGGTCCACCGCTGGTATCGACAATGCCGCCGAGACGGGCGTGGCGGCTGCCTTCCGAATAGATCAGGCGCAACGCATCGACCTGGGCAGTGCGCTTCCTGGTGCCGTAATACTCGAGATGCGTGGTGATGACGCGCACCGCGCCGAGCTTAGTCGACAAAACCGCTTCCAGCGCGATCCGCGGCATCCCGTTGACGCCAGCCTCGACGGGATACGGCAGCAGATGACGAAAGACCTGGCCGACGGGAAGCCGCGACAGCACCATGTTGCCGAAATGCCGACGGCCGCCATCGTCCGCCGGCACGTCGACCGCCACGCCCGGCACCGGCACATAGCCGGGAAGCAGCCGCGCGAGCTCCGCAAACTGATTTTCGCCGCGGCTGCCTTCAAGCCGCGGCGCAGGATAATGGTTGGCAATCTCCTGCAGACACAGAACGTCGAAGTCGGCGATCGCCTTCGCATGCCGTACGATGCGGGCCGGATCGACTTTGCCGTCGACGCCGCGGCACCATTGGACATTCCAGGTGATGAGCTTCACTTGATGCCCGCGCGCATGAACGATAGTACGAATTGTTTTTGGAAGAGCAAGAACGCGACCAGCAGTGGCGCACTGGTCAGCAGGGTGGCCGCGGTGATGATCGACCAGTCGATACCCTGGTCGGTGGCCGAGAATACCTGCAGGCCTACGGTCAGCGGGCGCGATTCGACCGAGTTGGTAATGATCAATGGCCAGAGAAAATTGTTCCAGTGGAAGCTTACGCTGACCAGCGCATAGGCCAGATAGACGGGGCGCGCCAGCGGAACGTAGACTTTCCACAACACCTGCAGCGGCGTACAGCCCTCGACTCGCGCCGCCTCGTCGAGCTCCTTGGGCACGGTCTTGAACGTCTGTCGCAACAGAAAGATGCCGAAGGCGCTCGCCATGTACGGCAACGCGATGGCGACGATGGTGTCGCGCAGCCCCAGCGCGCCCATCGTGCGGTAATTCTCGACGATCAGTACGTCCGGCATGACCATCAGCTGCAGCAGAACCAGTGCGAAGAGGACGCTGCGGCCGGGAAACACGAACCGTGCAAACGCGTACGCCGCCAGCGTGCATAGCACGAGCTGCGCTGCCAAAATCATCGAACACAGCAGGACGGTGTTGAGAAAATAGCGCGCGAATGGCGCCGCGGCCCACGCCCGCGCGAAATTATCGAGCGTCAGCGGGGCCGTCGGGACGAAATGGGTCGAGTACTCGCCCGGATGGAACGCGGTCCAGATCGCGTACGCCAGCGGCAGAATCCACAACGCGCCGAGAAGCCAGGCGCCGGTCGTCTCCAGACCGCGGCCCAGGTACGCGGCACGCGATGGATCGACCGAGCTCATTGGTAATGTACCTTCCGCTCCAGAAACCAGAACTGCAGCAGCGCGGCCACGCCCAGGAGCAGCAGCAGCACCATGGTCAGTGCCGCGGCATACGCCGAATCCCAGAACCGGAAGCCGATCTCGTAAATGTAATAGAGCAGCAGTTCGGTCGCGTTGTCGGGCCCGCCGCGGGTCATGACCACGACATGATCGACCAGCCGGAAAGCATTGATGACCGCGTTAACGAGCACGAACAAGGTCGTCGGCATCAACAGCGGCAGCGTCACGCGTCGGAAAAAATAGGCGCGCGACGCGCCTTCGATGGCCGCGGCCTCGGCGAGCTGCGGCGACATCTGCTGCAGCGCGGCCAGGTAGAAAATCATGAAAAACCCGGCCTCCTTCCAGACGGTGACCACCATCAGCGCAGCCAGCGCGCTGTTCTTGCTGCCGAGCCAGTTGTGCGCCGGCAGGCCGAAGGCGCCGGTTATCTGCTCGAGCAGCCCGTACTCGGGCGTGTAGAAAAAGAGCCAGATGTTGGCGACGGCGATCATCGGCAACACCGTGGGCGTGAAGTAGGCGAGCCTCAAAAAGCCGCGGCCGGCGATCTTTCCGTTGACCCAGACGGCCATCAGCAGCGCCAGTGCAATCGACAGCGGAATCGTGCCCAGCGCGTACCACAGGTTGTTGGTCAGCGCTTGCCAGAAGATAGGGTCGTCGACGAGCTGAATATAGTTTTCGACCCCGACAAACTGCGCGGCCCGCGACCCTCGCGGGGTCGAACGGAAGCTGTGCCAAAGCGTGGCGATCGCAGGATAGTGCGTAAAGAGCGCGAGCAACACCGCGGCGGGCAGGAGGAGGAGCCACCCGTACAGCCACTGTGCGGAACGAGTCATCTACCGCCTCGAGGATTCCCCAAGTGAGTGCCCCCGTCGGTTCGTCGTCCCCGCGAAAGCGGGGACCCAGTGGCTTGCGTCAAAAGACACTGGATTCCCGCGGGAATGACGATGCGAAGGATCCAGGCGTCACGCACTCTCGTCATCGCAATAGATGCCTACATGCATCATTTGCGATACGGCCGCAGCAGGCGCTCAGCCTCGCGCTGTGCATCCTTCATCGCCTGCGCGGCGCTTTTGGTGCCGGTCAGCGCGGCCTGCAAGCCATCGTTGAGCGCCTTGGTTACGCGCTGATTGTCATGGGTGGACAATTCGGCCACGGCATATTGCAGCTGGTCGCGCGCGACTGCGGCGGGCGGAAACTCCGCCACATATTTTTTCATCACCGGCGTTTCCCACGCGTCGGGACGCACCGCGACGTAGCCGGTGTCGATTCCCCATTGCGCGGCGCGCGCCGGCGAGGTAATCCACTTGATGAACTTGAGCGCCGCGGCCTGCTGCTCCGGCTTGGCCTGCTTGAAGAGATAGAAGTTGCCGCCACCCGTGGGGCTGCCGCGACGCTTGTTCGCCGGCAGCATCGCGACGCCGAAATCGAATTTGGCGTTGTTCTTGACGTTGGTGAGGTTGCCGGTCGTGGTCCACATCATCGCGACCTTGCGCTCGAAAAAATCCTTCGGCGTCGTACCCCACTCGACGATCCCTTCCGGATGCACCTTGTACTTGGCGGTGAGATCCATCCAGTATTGCAAGGCCTCAATGACCGCGGGCTTGTCGTAATAGGTCTCGGTTCCCACAGCGTTCATCAACTGGACGCCGTTCTCGGTGGTGAGCCCTTGAAACAGCCAGTAGGGAAATCCCGATGCGGGAATCTGCACGCCCCATTGCGTGACCTTGCCGGATGCGTCGCGCTTGGTGAGCTTTTGCGCGTACTCCGCCATTTCCTTCCATGTCGCCGGCGGCCGGTTGGGGTCGAGTCCCGCATCCTTGAACATTTCCTTGTTGTAGTAGAGAACGATGGTCGAGCGCTGGAACGGGATGCCCCAGGTCTTGCCGTCGGTCTGGCTGTTCTTCATGAATGCGGGATAAAAGCCCTTCAGCCAAGCCTGATCTTCCGGCGTCTTGATCAGGGGATCGAAGGGAACGATCGCTTCCTCGTCGATCAAGGTAAACATGTCGGTGGACAGAAGCACCGACATCGTCGGCGCGTCGTTGCTCTTGACTGCGGTCAGGGCCTTGGTGATCGACTCCTGGTAGCTGCCGGAATAGATCGGCTTGACCTTGATTCCCGGATTCTCTTTTTCGAAGTCGGCAGCGAAGTTATCGACCAGCTTGGTAATGGGTCCGCCGACGGCGACCGGGTAATAAAACGAAATCTCGACCGGTGCCTGGGCAAGCGTCGCGCTCGAGAGCGCGGTAGCGGCAACGGCGATGAACCAACCCCAAAGCGTGCTGCGTTTCATGATGCTTCCTCCTCGTAGAAACAAACGTCTAAATCTAGGCAACCATGGTTGCGCCTTGATGAATCGGTTCGGTCGGGAGCCGTATCCCGGTGGCAGCATCGAAGAAATGGCTCGCCCCGCGTGCCCAGCCCAGGCGGGCGGAATCACCGCGGGACACGCCGACGCGCCCGGCGACGCGCGCGGTCATAAGCTGTTCGCCGATGCGGCAGAGCAGGAGCGAATCGGCGCCCAGATATTCGACGCTCTCGACCCGCGCGCTAAACGGGCCGTCGCGCGCCAACAGCACGTGCTCGGGACGAACGCCGAGCATTCCGCCTGCCCATTCGATCGGGGCAACGCCGGGACCCTCGGTACCGGCGATGACCGCTTCGCCGCCGGCGCGATCCAATCGAAGCAAATTCATGGGGGGCGTGCCGATAAAACGCGCCACGAAGGTGTTGGCTGGCGTTTCGTACAGGTCCACCGGTGCGCCGTTCTGCTCGACTCGGCCACCGGACAACAGGATGACCCTGTCTGCCATCGACATCGCTTCGACCTGATCGTGCGTCACGTAGACCATGGTGATGCCGAGCTGGCGCTGCAGGTTGCGAATCTCGAGACGCATTTCCTGCCGCAGTTGCGCATCGAGGTTCGACAAAGGCTCGTCCATCAGGCACACCGGCGCTTCGGCGATGAGCGCGCGACCGAGCGCGACTCTCTGTTGCTGGCCGCCCGAGAGCTGGCCGGGCTTGCGATCGAGCAGCGCCGACAATCCCAGAAGCTCCGAGACGCGTTTCAGGCGCCGGTCACGGTCACCGCGCTCGGTCTTGCGCACGCGCAGCCCGAAGACGATGTTTTCCATCACGTTCAGGTGCGGAAACAGCGCGTAGGATTGGAACACCATCGCAATCTTGCGCCGCGCGGGCGGCAACTGAGTCACGTCGCGGCCGTCAATCCATATTTTGCCCGTATCAGCGTGGTCGAGCCCGGCGATGAGCCGCAGCGTCGTCGACTTGCCGCAGCCCGAAGGGCCGAGCAGCACGTTGAGCGTTCCCGGCTCCAGCGCGAAGGACACGCTGTCAACGGCGCGAACCTGCCCGCTCGTGGTGGTCCAGTGCTTGCTGACGTTCTCGACAGCGATCGCCGACACCAGGAGGCCTTTGACTTCGTGCTCGTTCGTGGTGGACTTGCCGAACCACGAACGGATGTTCAACCCGCGAGCAAAGCGCCTGCTACGGCTCGGCGCCTGTCCCGGCATGCGGTAAACCGGGGCGAACGGGACGTGTGGTTGATGGTTTTTCCGCCGGGATGCTTTCGCGACCTTGGTGCCACCCGCGCCCGGCGCTGAATGATAGCAAACGTTGCCGGTGTCAGCGGGCCATACGAAAAGTTCATGCGAAAAGCGTCGCCAGCGCGGCGCCCGGGTCCGCGGCGCGCATGAATGCCTCGCCGACGAGAAATGCGTGTACGCCGCGAGCGCGCATGCGGGCGACGTCTGCCGGTGCGAGGATGCCGCTTTCGGTGACCACCAGCCGGTCGGCCGGGATGCGCGGCAAAAGGTCGAGCGTCGTCTCGAGCGCGACGTCGAAGGTGCGCAGGTTGCGATTGTTGATTCCGATCAAGGG
>DAIQRF010000025.1:0-12624 GCA_036786505.1 Casimicrobiaceae bacterium
GGCTCAGCTGACCCTATTTCGACGGCTGGTCACGGCGGGCTGCCAGGAACCGGCGCGATCTTCTGTGCGTGATTATCCATTCGGCCGATTGCGCCGAAACTGGAGGTGATGTAAGCTGTCTTACTGTAGTCTTACCGCCTTCCCGAGCACCGACAACATGGACACGACCCGGCTCTCATCCAAAGGACAGTTGGTTTTGCCGAAAGCAATCCGCGAAGCCGACGCTTGGACGGAGGGCACGGAGTTCATCGTCGAGCGGGTGCCCGAAGGCGTTCTGCTCCGGCCGGTTCGGTCGCTTCCTGCCACGCGCCTGGAAGAAGTCATAGGTTGCGCCGGCTATTACGGGCCGGCGCGTTCGGCGGCAGACATGGAACGGGCCATCACCCAGGGCGTGAAGGCTCGGCGTGGTCGCGGTCGATACTAACGTTCTCGTACGGCTAGTTATCGCCGATAACGCGGCGCAGACAGCTCGGGCGGCGGCGGCCTTCCGTTCGGGCCCTGTGTTCATTGCCAAGTCCGTGCTTCTGGAAGCAGAGTGGGTGCTGCGCTACAGCTATGGGCTTGGCTCTGAGGCCATACTGCGGTCATTGCGGGCCGTGCTGGGGCTGGAGAACGTTTCGGTTGAGGACCCAAAGGCTATCACCGCCGCGCTGCGCCTGCTCGAGCGCGGCCTCGATTTCGCGGATGCGCTGCACATCGCCAGCAGCGCGCAGGCCGAGCGGTTCGTGACGTTCGACGCGAAGTTGGTCAAACGAGCCAGACGTGCGTCGACACTCGAGGTTGCTGCCGCCTGAGTCGCGATGGCACGCCGGGCTCGATCTGCGCGATCGTGGCGGGTCGCTGCCCGCGCTGGTGAAGGTGGCGGACTGCGGAATTCGGTCGATGTTCTGGCGCAACCTGACGCCGACGCGAAAACGCCGCCGGTTGCGATGTTTCTAACGAAGGACACCAACGTCGTTCATTTCGTCAACGCGGATCTCATCGCTGCTGGACCATCACGACGAAGATCCAGAAGCCGTGGTTCCGCTGATCGGCATCCTGCGCAGCGCCGCCGGTCTCTGCGTGCTGCCGGTTGCACGCGCCTCGGCGCAGCGTGCGATGCGCTGCCAAACTAGGGCCTGTTAACGCTAAATGGGCGGACGTCGTGCCCTACATGCTGCGCCGATACTCCCCACCCACCTCGAACAATGCCTTCGTAATCTGCCCCAGCGAGCACACGCGCACGGTGTCCACCAGCTCGGCGAAGACGTTGCCGTCCTCGATCACGGTGCGCTTCAACCGCTCCAGCGCTTTCGGCGCAGCCTTCGCGTTGCGCGCATGAAACTCCGCCAGCCGCTTTAGCTGCGACTGCTTTTCATTCTCGCTCGACCGCGCCAATTCGACCTTCTGTGGCGGAGCAGTATCGGCGTTTGGATTGCGGAAGGTGTTGACGCCGACGATCGGATACGTGCCGTCGTGCTTCTGATGCTCGTAGTACATCGACTCTTCCTGGATCTTGCCGCGCTGGTAGCCGGTCTCCATCGCGCCCAGCACGCCGCCGCGCTCGCTGATCGCCTCGAATTCCTTGAGCACCGCCTCTTCGACGAGATCCGTCAGCTCCTCGATGATAAAGCTGCCCTGATTCGGGTTCTCGTTCTTGCCCAGGCCCCATTCGCGGTTGATGATGAGCTGGATCGCCATCGCCCGGCGCACCGATTCCTCGGTCGGCGTGGTAATCGCCTCGTCGTAGGCGTTGGTGTGCAAGGAATTGGTATTGTCGTAGGTGGAGATCAGCGCCTGCAGCGTGGTGCGGATGTCGTTGAACGAAATTTCCTGCGCGTGAAGGCTCCGTCCGCTGGTTTGCGAGTGGAACTTGAGCTTTTGTGAGCGCTCGTTGGCGCCATAGCGCTCGCGCATCGCCACCGCCCAGATGCGCCGCGCGACGCGGCCGATCACCGCGTACTCAGGGTCCATGCCGTAGCTGAAAAAGAACGACAGGTTCGGCGCGAAGTCGTCGACGTGCATGCCGCGCGCTAGATACGCTTCGACGAAGGTGAATCCGTTGGAAAGCGTAAACGCAAGTTGCGAGATCGGGTTCGCGCCAGCCTCGGCGATGTGATAGCCCGAGATCGACACCGAGTAGAAGTTCTTGACGTCGTGCTGGACGAAGTACTCCTGGATGTCGCCCATCACCTTGAGGCTGAACTCGGTGGAAAAGATGCACGTGTTCTGGCCCTGGTCTTCCTTGAGGATGTCGGCCTGCACCGTGCCGCGCACGGTGGACAGCGCCCACGCCTTGATCTTCTGCGCTTCGTCATCGGTGGGGTCGCGCTTGTTGTCGGCCTTGAATTTCTCCAACTGCTGGTCGATTGCGGTGTTCAAGAACATCGCCAGGATCGTCGGCGCGGGGCCATTGATGGTCATCGACACCGAGTTGTTCGGCGCGGTGAGGTCAAAGCCCGAGTAGAGCACCTTCATGTCGCCGAGCGTGGCGATCGACACGCCCGAGTTGCCGACCTTGCCGTAGATGTCGGGGCGAAGGTCGGGATCGTTGCCGTAGAGCGTGACCGAGTCGAATGCGGTGGAAAGACGCTTGGCCGGCATGCCGTCGGCGAGCATGTGGAAGCGCTTGTTGGTGCGGAACGCGTCGCCTTCGCCGGCGAACATGCGCGTCGGATCCTCGTTCTCACGCTTGAACGCGAACACGCCTGCGGTGTACGGAAACGAGCCCGGCACATTTTCGGTGAGCTGCCAGCGCAGGATTTCGCCGTCGTCTTCGTATCGGGGTAGTGCGACCTTGGGAATGTGCGTGCCCGAAAGCGAGATCGTGGTCAACGCGCTGCGAATTTCCTTGCCGCGGATTTTGACGACGTATTCGTCGCCGGTATACGCGGCTTTGGTCTGCGGCCACATCTCTAGGAGCTTCCTGGCGCGCGGGTCGAGGTCGGCGTCGCGGGCGGCGATGAGAGCGTCGAGCTCAACAAATTCGTCATTCCCGCATAAGCGGGAATCCAGTGTCTTTTCGTGGTCCGCAACGTCACTGGGTCCCCGCTTTCGCGGGGACGACGGGTCCTGGAAGGCCGCGGCTTCATCGCTCACCGAGCTGTCGCCATCCCGGCGAAGACCTTCTCCTTCGTCATTCTCGCGTAAGCGGGAATCCAGTGTCTTTTCGTGGTCCGCAACGTCAATGGATCCCCGCTTTCGCGGGGATGACAGACGGACGGATTCACCCGCATCGGAAATCGCCGCCGATGGCAACGCGAGCATCGCCTTCGTTGCCATTAACTGCTGCCGCTCCCGCGCAATCTTCGCTTGCTCCGTCGCCCATCCGTGATACCCGCGCACGGTCTCGGCGATCTCCGCCAGATAGCGGACACGCGAGGACGGCACGATCGCGTGCTGCCGTGTCGAGTGTTTCGTCGCCACGACCGGCAGCTTGCCGGTGTCAAGCTGCAGGCCCTGCTGCGCAAGGCGCGTTGCGAGCGCCTGATACAGCGCGGTGACGCCGTCGTCGTTGAAGCGCGCCGCGATGGTGCCATACACCGGCATTGCGTCCGGTGGCTGCTTGAAAAGCTCGCGGTTGCGCTGGTACTGCTTGCGCACGTCGCGCAGCGCGTCGGCGGCGCCCTTGCGGTCGAACTTGTTGATGGCGACGAAATCGGCGAAGTCGAGCATGTCGATTTTCTCGAGCTGGCTTGCCGCGCCGAACTCGGGGGTCATCACGTAAAGCGACACATCGCCATGCGGCACGATCGCCGCGTCGCCCTGCCCGATGCCCGACGTCTCGACCACGATGAGGTCGAAACCCGCGACTTTGCAGGCAGCGATCGCATCGGGCAACGCCTTGGAGATCTCACTCGCGGCATCGCGTGTTGCCAGCGAGCGCATGTAAATATTCGATGTCTTTCCAACCGAATGGATCGCGTTCATGCGGATGCGGTCGCCGAGCAGCGCGCCGCCCGATTTTCGCCGCGACGGGTCGATCGAGATGACCGCAATTCTGAGCTTGTCGTCCTGGTCGAGGCGGAAGCGGCGGATGAGCTCGTCGGTCAGCGAGCTTTTTCCCGCGCCTCCCGTGCCCGTGATCCCCAGCACCGGCGCCTTGCTCGTTTCCGCCACGCGCAGTAATTCATCGCGCAGCTTCGCCGGCACGGAGCCGGCTTCCAGGCCGGTGATCATTCGCGCCAGCGCCTTGTCGGCCAGATAGGCGTTGCCGTCCTTGAGCGCAGCGAGGTCCGTGGGCAGGTCGTGGCTGAGATCGACGTCGCAGGCGCTGACGATCTCGTTGATCATCCCCTGCAGCCCGAGGCGTTGGCCGTCTTCCGGCGAGAAAATGCGCGTCACGCCGTAGGCATGCAGTTCTTCGATCTCGGAGGCGACGATCACGCCGCCACCGCCGCCGAACACCTTGATGTTCGCGCCGCCTCGCTCGCGCAGCAGATCGAGCATGTACTTGAAGAACTCGACGTGCCCGCCCTGGTACGACGAGATGGCGATGCCGTGCGCGTCTTCCTGCAGCGCGCAGGTGACGATCTCGTCGACCGAACGGTTGTGTCCGAGGTGGATTACCTCGCATCCGGAGGCCTGCAGGATGCGGCGCATGATGTTGATCGACACGTCGTGGCCGTCGAACAAGCTCGCGGCCGTGACGAAGCGCACCTTGTGCACCGGCTTGTAGACGAGCGGCTTGCGGGCGATGGCGCTATCGTTCATCGGCGGCTCCCGGAACGCCTAACGGCGCGCCGCAGAGCGCAAAGCTTACTCCTCGGCACGGACCGGCCGACAATATATTACGTTTACGTAAACGTCAAGCTAGCTCCGGATTAAAACGGATGCTTCGCCCCATTGTGCGCGGAAGCGCTCGCCGGGCGGATCGGCCTCTCAACGCGAACTTTTACCGGCGCCGAAGGTCCATTGCCGACGACACTTTCTTGTTGCCGTAAGGCTGCTCGTATAATCGGCGCCTCTCCTCGCGAGCCACACTTCCATGATCGCTCCTCTGCCTTTGATTCGCCGTGTATGCGCGGCAGTTGTTCTCGCAGCGTTGTGCTGCAACGCACAGGCGGTGCTTCCGCCGGGCATGAGCCAGGGCCGGTCGGTCGAGGGCATCACCGAATACGATCTCAGCAACGGTCTGCGGGTGCTGCTGTTTCCCGACGCGTCGCAGGCCAAGACTACCGTCAACATCACCTATCTCGTCGGCTCGCGGATGGAAAACTACGGCGAGACCGGCATGGCGCATCTGCTCGAGCATATGGTTTTCAAGGGCACTCCGTCGCGAGGCAACATCATGTCCGCGCTGGGTCAGCGCGGAATCGATTTCAACGGCACGACGTGGCTCGACCGTACCAACTACTTCGAGACCTTCCCCGCGTCCGACGAAAACCTCGACTTCGCGCTCGCCATGGAAGCCGACCGCATGGTCAACTCGTATGTCGCGCGCAAGGACCTCGATAGCGAGATGACGGTCGTTCGCAATGAGATGGAGCGCAAGGAGAACAATGCGGTGCTAATCCTGATCCAGCGGACCACCGCCGCGGCATACAACTGGCACAGCTACGGCAAGGACACCATCGGCGCGCGCTCCGACGTCGAGCAGGTCGACATCGGGCGGCTGCAGGCGTTTTATCGCCTCTATTATCAGCCCGACAACGCGGTGCTGGTCGTCGCCGGCGCGTTCGATCCGGACAAGGTGCTGTCGCTGGTCTCGAAATATTTCGCGCCGATACCCCGGCCGACGCGTGTGCTGCCGCGCCTTTACACCGAGGAGCCGGTACAGGACGGCGAGCGGCAGGTGACGCTGCGCCGGGTCGGCAATACGCAGTGGCTGTCGGACCTGTATCACACCGTGCCCGCCGCGCATCCGGACGCGGTGGCGATCGAGGCCGCCGTCGGCGTCATGACCGTCACGCCGGGAGGCCGTCTGTATCGAGCGCTGGTGGAAACCAAAAAGGCGGCCAGCGTGGACGATTTTGTCTACAACGGCCACGATCCGGGTTTTGCGATGTTTCTGGTGAAGGTGCCCGACCAGGATCCGATCGACGGCGCCCGCGACGTCATGCTGCGAACGATCGAAGGTGTCAAGGCGCAGCCGATCACTGCCGCGGAGCTCGATCGGGTGCGGGCGAAGGCGCTCAAGGCGATCGACGACAGCATCAACGACCCCCAACGCCTCGGCATCGCGCTTTCGCAGTCGATCGCCGAAGGCGACTGGCGGCTGTTTTTCCTGCGCCGTGACCGCTGGCGGACGGTGACGCCGGCGGACCTCGATCGGGTTGCGACAGCATATTTCAAGCCGGCCAACCGCACCGTCGGCACCTTCCTCCCCGATGTCAAGCCGGACCGTTCGCCGGTGCCGCCGACGGTCGACGTCGCAGCCATGGTCAAGGATTACAAGGGCGATCCCGCGATTGCCGCCGGCGAAACGTTCGACGCCACGCCTGCCAATCTCGATGCTCGCGCGCAGCGCTTTACGCTCGCGAATGGCATGAAGGTCGCGCTGCTGCCGAAAAAGACGCGCGGCGAGACAGTGCAGTTCGCATTGCGCGTGCACTATGGCGACGAAAAATCGATCTTCGGCCTCCAAGGCGAGGGCAACCTCAGCGGCGAAATGCTGATGCGCGGCACGACCCGGCACAGCCGCCAGGAAATCGAAGATATGCTCGATCGACTGCGCGCGGAATTGTCGGTCGGCGGCAGCCAGACAAGCGCGTCGGCACGCGGTCAAACCGTGCGCGCGAATCTCGCGCCGACCCTCGACCTGCTGGCCGAAATCATGCGCCAGCCGTCGTTCCCGCCTGCCGAGCTGGAGACGCTCAAGCGCGAAGAAATCGCAGCGCTCGAAGAAGGCCGTACCGATCCGCGCTCGATCGCCACTCGCGCGCTCGGCCGCTACGACAATCCGTACCGAGCCGGCGATGGCCGCTATACGCCGACCCTCGACGAAGCGATCAAGGAGCTTCAAACGCCCGGCGTCGATGCGCTGAAGTCGTTTCATCGGCGCTTCTACGGCGGCGCGGCGGCGGAGTTCGCTATCGTCGGCGATTTCGACGCGCCAACCGTCAAGGCGCAACTCGAACGGCTGTTCGCGGACTGGAAGAGCCCCTCGGCGTTTACGCGCGTGCCCGACCCGCTGGTTGCCAAGCGCGCCAACGCCATGCCGATCGAGACGCCGGACAAGGCCAATGCTTTTCTCACCGGCTCGACGTCTTTCGCGCTCAACGATCGCGATTCCGACTATCCGGCGTTTCTGCTCGCCAATTACCTGCTGGGGGGCTCGACCAACTCCCGGCTTTGGAATCGCGTGCGGCAGAAGGAGGGCTTGAGCTACGGCATCGGCAGCTCATTCCGCGCCAGCAGCTTCGAGCCTAACAGCTCGATCAACATCTCCGCGATTTTCGCGCCGCAAAATCTGCAGTCGCTGCGAACCGCGGTGCAGGAAGAGCTCAAGCGGGCGTTGACCGACGGTTTCTCGACCGACGAGGTCGAGAATGGCAAGCGGGCGATGCTGCAGGAGCGAAAGCTCGCGCGCACGCGGGACGCGGTACTTGCCGACGCGTTGACGCAGCAGGCGTATCTCGGGCGGACATTCGCGTATTCCGGTGAAGTCGATGCAGCCATCGCGAAGTTGACGCCGGAAGCGGTCAATGCCGCGCTGCGCAAGTACATGCAACCCGACTCGTTCGCGTTTGTGTTCGCCGGCGACTTCGCCAAGAGTCGCAAATAAGCGACGCGCCAGGCTTCCTCCGTCCGAGTGAAGGGGATCATCGCGGCGGCGAGCGCGCCGTCTCTCACGCGCTCGCGCGGATCGGCCGAAGATTACCAAAATGGGGGACAGTTTCCGCAAAACTCGCGTCGTCCGCGCTTTTGTTACTAACTGAGCGGGCCCCAGCGTCTTTGGAAGCATTGCGATAGTGCGATGAACACAACCGGGTGCGTCATCCCCGCGAACGCGGGGATCCAAGTTTGCTTGAGAGCCCATGGATTCCCGCTGAAGCCTGCCCTCGAATGTTTTGATCGGGGGCGAAGGACGCTCCACTCAGGCGCGACGCCGCGCTTATCCGCATGAAGCACGCGCTCGCGCCACGCGACCTGCTCTTGACGCTGGCCATCGTCACGCTGTGGGGCTTCTCCTTTGTTCCGATCAAGGTCGGCTTGCGTGAGTTGCCGCCCTTCGCGCTCGCCGCGCTGCGCTTCTTCTTCGCCGCGGTGCCGCTGGTGCTGGTGATCAAGCGGCCGCGCATGCCGTGGCGAGACGTAGCCGGATACGGCCTGGCGATTGGAGTATTCCAGTTCGGCCTGCTGTTTCTGGGGATGAAGCTTGGCATGCCCGCCGGGCTCTCGTCGCTGGTGATCCAGGTGCAGGTGTTCTTCACCATCGGCCTCGCCATCGCATTTCTCGGCGATCGCTTGCGACGGCACCATCTCGTCGGCGCGGGCATCGCCACCGCCGGCATCGCCGTTCTCGCCGCGCAAAAGCTGATCGACGGCGCCCACGCGACATTGGTCGGCTTCGCGCTGGTGCTCGTCGCTGCATTCGCCTGGGCCGTCGGCAACGTGATCTCCAAGCGAGCTGCCGCGGCGCACGATGCCGACATGTTCGGCCTGGTCGTGTGGTCGAGCCTCATCCCTCCGCTGCCGCTTGCGCTGCTCTCGTACGTTTTCGAAGGCGGCGCTTCGGCGTGGGACGCCGTGGCGTCGGCGGGAATGCTCACCTGGAGTTGCGTATTGTTCCTTGCCTGGGGCGCAACGCTGTTCGGATTCGCATCGTGGGCGAGATTGCTCCATCGCTATCCCACCGGGCTCATCGCCCCGTTCGCGCTGCTGATACCGGTCTCGGGAATCGCCAGCGGCGCGATTTTTCTTGGCGAGTCGCTCGCGCCCTTGCAGGCCGTCGGCGTCGCACTGGTATTCGCGGGGCTGGCGGAGAATGTCTACGGTCCCCGCATTCGTGCCTGGGTGTCTCGGGCTCGTTGACATCGCCGGGTACAGCCGCGCCCGAAGTGTTTGCTCGAGCCAAGATCGGGCGCATTGCACATGAGAATCCTGCGGAGAGTTGTCTCACGCAGGCAATCGCAGAAGGACGCCGGGGTAAAGCTGAGGTGGCGCTGGTTACACGAGAGACGGAGGGGGAGGCTTACGCCGTTTCCGGGGCGAACCGGCGACGCCGCGGCACTCTATGGCAGCGCGGCGGCACGTCGCAGCCCCGTTACCAGCACTGCGACTTGGTCCAGGATCCTCCCGTGACGTCCTTGATCCCTTGCTCGTTATAGGTCAGCGTGCCGCATGGGTCGCTCGCTTGTGCTCCCGTCGGCGCTGCCCGAATGGTGTATGTCGTCGCGGTCAGGTTCGCGAGCGACAGGTTGTAGTAGCTGTTCTCGGTTTGGCTGGCAAAGACGGCCGGGGGGGCGGGGCCAAGCGTCGCCGTTGCGTAGGTGCCCTTTTCGGTGGAGTAGCGCTCCATCTGCGACGCGACGCCGAGCAACGCCGCCGTCGCTTCCGCACGGCGAGACTTTTGCACCGAGTTTATATAACTGGGATAGGCGATCGCGGCGAGGATCGCGACGATCGCGCATGCAATCATCAGTTCGAGCAGCGTAAATCCGCGTAAGCGCACTGTGGTGTCCCGGTTTCAGTCGACGTAAATGACCGCCACGCGGCGATGCAGGGCATCGGCGGCATCGAGCGTGAAGCGAATCTTGGCGCCGCTTTTCAGCGCATAGATGCTCGACGGCTTGCCGTCCTTGCCGAACACGCGCACGCGCCGCGCGTCAAAGGTGAGGCGCTGGCCGTAGACTTGGAACGTGCCCGCGCCTACGCTGACCGCCTCCACGGTCCCCTTGCGCAAGCCGGAGCTGTCGTCGGCCATCGCCTTCGCAGAGGCGGCGGACAGCGGTGCAGGCGGCGGCGCATTTGCCGCCGGCGGGATCATCGCATTGATTGTCACCGCGGATGCCGATCCCGCGATCGCCCACAACAGGACAATGTTCAAACCACGATTCATCACGTGCCCTTTCATTGGATCTGACGCCACGACTTGCGACCCTGCCCGCCGAGTCCCGCAGTCTCTCCGATCACATTCACGGCTCCCGACGATGTATTGACGTACTTGTTCTCGAACGACGACTTCCCGGGAACCGTCGGCGCACGCAGGAAGCCGGCGGCCGCGGGGATGCTCGAAAGGTAACGGCCGCTGGTGTTCTCGAGCCCGCCCGAGTTCACGAGATCAGCGGTCGAGATCTGCTTGTCGTTATTGGTGTCGAACGTCGGGGTGTCGTAGCGGTTGCCGGTCATCACGTCGACTTCCATCACCCAGCCGCTGCCGCCAAAGCCGCAAGGATCGGTGTTCGGAATGAGCGTGCTGAAGACGACGCGGCCGGCGCGAATCGTCGGATCGTACACCACGCGCTCGCCCGGCGTCGCCAGATTCAGGTACCAGCCCTGCTGGCTTGCCACGTAGTCGGCGGCCGAGATCGCGTTATCGCCCTTAATCGGGGCATCCAGCGTCGCCGGTCCCACGGCATGCGTGGTCAGGCGGTACGTGTTTCCATCGGCACCGACGGCGGCGCTGCTGACGATGGTTTGCTGGACGAGACTTCCCAGGCCGTTGACGACGGCGCCGGTATCGCGAATGCCATAAAACGCCTCGTTATCGTTCGTCGAGTTATCGCTGGTATCGATGTAGCGTCCGGTGCCGAACGTCACCAGGTAGCCTCCCTGCGTGAATCGGGTCACGTCGGGGCGTACCGTGATCGGCTGGATGCTGGGAGTGGTGAACAGGGCCGCTCCACCGAAAGCGACGCCCCATGCACCCGCGCTCGCCGCGGAAAGATCGAATTTCCACAGGTTCCCGATGAGATCGCCGGCGTAAACGACGTCGGCCACGCCGTCGCCGGTGGTGTCGACGGCGATGGGACCCGACAAACCGTCCGGATTGGAGGCGGTGCCCTTGCCGGTGTCGATCTTTGCAGTGACCGCGCCCGTCTCGGCATCGAGCACGAACAGGATCGCGTGCCCGTTGCTGCTTGCGCGGCCGTCGGACTCGGGACTGTTGTAGCCGTTGGCGACGATCACCGACCAGCGTCCGTTGTTCGTTTTCACCACGAGCGGCTGCGCGAAACCGTAGCCCAGGTCGGCGTCGTTGGCATCGGTGAATTCCCAGCGCACGATCGACGCGGCGGAAGACTGCGTGAAGTTGCTCGGGTCGGTGACATCCAGCGCGTAGACGCCCTGGCCGCCCGCGCCGAGCGCGCCCGCGAGCAGCGTGTGCCACGCGCCTCCGTAAAACACGTCGGCAAGGGTCGGCGAGCCGTCGACATGATAATGGTGCGCGGTGGGCGAACCCGCGACCGCGGACGCGCTCTGCGTCGTCAGCGCGCTAAGGTTGCGATAGACGGGTGTCGGCACGTAGGCCAGCGTTTCCTTGCCGGTGTTGGCGTCGAAGGCGTGCACCATGCCGTCGTTGGCTCCGACATAGATCGTTGGCGTGCGGCTGGCCTTGGCGGCCGCGAATCCGCTGTATGCAACGCCCTCGATGGTGTCCGGATAACCCAGCGCCGGGGCGGCGACGTAGTTGGGCGCCGAATGAATAATGTCGCCCAGCTTGCTGGTCGGCCGGCTGCGGAACGACGGCGTGCATGTGCCGCAGGTCGCGCTTTCGTTCGACGCGTTGCCGCGTATCCATTCGACGCGCTTCGAACCGTAGTTGTCGACGACGCCTCCCATGTCGGCGTTGAGCAGCGACGACTGCGCGAGGTCCATTTCGATGGCTCCCGGCGCAGCGGGATAACTCGCCGGCCAGCGGAACGGAATGCCGCGGCTGCCCAACGCCGCCGACGGCTTGTACGTCAGGATCGTGCGCCCGGTATCCCAGTTCTGGCCGTTGATCACCTGGCCGGCGTCCCACTGCTGCGCGCCGAGCGAGCCATCCGCGTTCACGACATACGCCAGCAGTTGCCCCGACCAGTCGCCACTGTTGAAGCGTGCCTGGTAGAGGTTCGTTCCGGTACTCCACGACCCGGTGCTTAGCGACACCGAAGACGCGGCGGCGGTTTTCGATTGGATATCGACGGCGATCGCCTGGAACGCGGCCTGCAACGATGAGGTATCGGAGCCGAGATATGCCGCGTTGCTGCCGCCCAGCTTGGCGAACTGATTCAGTACCGCGATCGAGCTCGGATTGGCGACCGTGTCGCCCATACCGACGACGTAGGTCTGGATATCGTAGCTAAAGGCCCCGACGGAAGTGCTGCGCAGCGGGGTGATCTTCGCGAAAACATCGTTCGCCGCCTGGGAGAACGTCCAGGTTTTCGATATGGGGTTGTAGGTGTTCTGCTGCTGCGACAACGGATACATGGCGCCCGTCAAATCCGAAGTCGGGTTGCCGTCGGTCGCCAGGAGCACGAAGCTGCGCTGGCACGATAAAGCAATCGGCGACGGATATCCGGCGGCGCCGGTAAAGTACTGTTGCGCGGTGCCGAGGCTGCCGGCGAGCGGTGTGAACACCGCGGCGTTCTTTATCTCGGGGCCAGCCTGTGTTTCCGGAGCGAGCAGGCTCGTCATGGTAGCCAAATGTCCGGCAGTGGTCGAAGGCTTGATCGGTTCGGCAATCGTCCCCCAGCCGTTGACCGAACCTAAGAAACCCCA
>DAIQRF010000026.1:0-12518 GCA_036786505.1 Casimicrobiaceae bacterium
CGTGACAGGTCGTGCATGCGCATGATTTTTCACAGGCGTGCTCGATTTCAATGCCGCGGTCGAGCAGGCTGTCGCAGATCGATTCGCCCGTCTGGGCTTCGAAGGTCTTGCCCTCGGGGCAAAGCTCGGCGTGCGGCAGGACGACGATTTCCGGCATGACGTCAGCCCAAGATATCGATGCTGCGACCCGTCAGCGCCTGCGCCACGCTTCGGTCCATGCGCCGGCCGGCGAACTCTTCGCTTGCCCGATTCAACGCCTCGATCGCCTCGACCAGCGCCCGACGATCGGCGCCCTTGTCTTCCACCAGATGCCGCAACCGCGCCATCGCATCGTCGAGCACGGTTCGCTCATCTGCGGCGAGCAGCTCGGCGTCCGCCGCCAGCGCGCTCTTCGTCGCGTCGATGATGCGTGCGGCATCGACGCGGGCTTCGAGAAGCGCGCGCGCGGCCATGTCGGCGGCGGCGTTGGCATGCGATTCTTCCAGCATTCGCGCGATTTCGGCGTCGGACAATCCATACGATGGCTTTACCGTGATAGCGGCTGCGACCCCCGTCGTCTCCTCGCGCGCGGTGACCGACAGCAGGCCGTCGGCGTCTACCTGAAAGGAGACGAGTATCCGGGCCGCACCCGCGACCATCGGCGGGATACCGTGCAGTTCGAACCGTGCCAGCGACCGGCAATCGTCGACCCGCTCCCGCTCCCCCTGGACGACATGGATCGCCATCGCCGTCTGGCCGTCCTTGAAGGTCGTGAACGCCTGCGCGCGGGCGATCGGGATGGTGGAGTTGCGCGAAATTATCTTCTCGGTCAGGCCGCCCATCGTTTCCAGGCCCAGCGACAGCGGAATGACGTCGAGCAGGAGCCAGTCTTCACCCGGCGCGCGGTTTCCGGCAAGGACGTTGGCCTGGATCGCCGCCCCCAGGGCGACGACCTGATCGGGGTCGAGATTGTTGAGCGGGGGCTGGCCGAAAAACTCCGCGACTGCCTTTTGCACCTGCGGCATGCGCGTCGCGCCGCCAACCATGACCACGCCTTTGATATCGGTCGTCGCAAGCTTCGCGTCGCGCAGCGCCTTCTTGATCGGCGAGAGCGTCTTGCCGACCAAGGTCTGAGTAATCGCGGTAAATGTTTCTGCGCTCAGCGTCGCCGTAATCGTTTCGCCGGAGGACAGTGTGGCCAGCAGGGTGGACGAGCCGTGGCTGGTCAGGTTCTCCTTCGCTTCCCGCGCCTTCATCATCAACAATCGGGTATCCGCCGGCGACACCGGGCCGACGCCTTGCGTCTCCAGCACCCAACAGTAGACGCGGTGATCGAAATCGTCGCCGCCCAGCGCGGTGTCGCCGGCGGTGGCCAGCACCTCGAATACGCCGCGGGAGAGCTTCAGAATCGATAGATCGAAAGTGCCGCCGCCCAGATCATAGACCGCATAGACGCCTTCCGACGCGTTGTCGAGGCCATACGCGATCGCCGCAGCGGTTGGCTCGTTGAGAAGGCGCAGAACATTTAGGCCGGCGAGTCGTGCCGCGTCCCGCGTCGCCTGCCGCTGCGCATCGTCGAAATACGCCGGTACGGTGACCACGGCGCCGGTGAGCTCTCCCCCGAGGTTGCGCTCGGCGCGCATGCGCAGCGGCTTCAGTATTTCCGCGGAGATCTCAACCGGACTCTTGCTTCCTGCGCGAGTCTCGATCTGCACCATGCCCGGCAGATCGGTGTAGTGATACGGAAAGCGCCGCCCGTCCGACAGATCGGAGAGCGCGCGACCCATGAGCCGCTTCACCGACACAATCGTGTTCTGAGGATCTTGCGCCTGCGCATCTTGTGCCGGGTATCCGACGGTGACTCTGTCCTCACCATAGCGCACCACCGAGGGCAGCAGCGGCCGTCCGTCCTCATCGGGCAACACTACCGGGATCCCGCTGCGCACTGTCGCCACCAGCGAATTGGTGGTGCCGAGATCGATGCCAACCGCCAGTCGATGTTGATGTGGCGCCGGGGCTTCGCCTGGCTCGGCGATCTGAAGCAGCGCCATCAGTCGTCGATCTCGATGATCGCCGCAGCGATGTCGGCGGCGACCTTGGACAGGAACTTGAGCTTGCGAAGGGTTACTCGCGCCTCTGCCGGTGTCTTCGGAAGATCAAGCTGGAGGGCCAGCTCTCGCTCCAGCTCGGCAGCCGCGGCCTCGACGCTTTTCTGCAACGCAGTGAGCGCAGCCGCGTCGCGCCTGGCAACCGCCTCGGCCATTGCTTCGCGACACTCCAATTGCTGCTCCAGAAATTCCGGCGGAAGCGCGGTGTCCGTTTCCGCCAGTGCGTCGACGCCGCGCAACAGCAGCAAGTAATGCGCACGCTCGACAGGACTCCTGAGAGCGCGATACGCCTCGTTGACGCGCGAGGACGATTGAAGCGCGAGCCGGCGCTCGTCGTCGCCCGCCGCAGCGAATCGGTCGGGGTGCACCTCGGTCTGCAGCTTGCGGTACGCGGCGTCGAGTTGAGCCGGATCGAACCGATAACGCGCGGGCAAGCCGAACAGCGCAAAGTAGTCTTGGGAAAAATCGATCATGGTCTTCGTCCTCCCGTCTTGCGGGAAGGATCGAGGCGGGGTTCGGAGCGGCGGGAGCCGGCCATCGCCCCATCGGGGAGCGAACGTCTTATATGTTGAAGCTTTCCCCGCAGCCGCACTCGTCTTTCACATTCGGATTGTTGAATTTGAAACCCTCGTTCAATCCCTCGCGTGTGAAATCGAGCTCGGTCCCGTCAAGGTACGGCATGCTCTTGGGGTCGACGATCACCGTGACACCGTGGCTTTCGAACTGATGGTCCTCGGGCCGGATGTCGTCGGCGTATTCGAGTTTGTACGCGAGGCCGGAGCAACCCGTGGTGCGCACGCCCAGGCGCAGACCCACGCCCTTCCCTCGCTTGGTCAGGAACTTCGCGACATGGCTTGCTGCGGTTTCGGTGAGCGATATCGCCATTGTCGTATCAGGCGACCGCGACAATGCCGGCAGGCGCGGTCTGTGTCTCGACCGCCGGCGCGGCGCTTGCACCGTGCTTCTGCTTGTAATCGGCGACCGCCGCCTTGATCGCGTCCTCGGCGAGGATCGAGCAGTGAATTTTCACCGGCGGAAGCGCGAGCTCCTCGGCAATGTGCGTGTTCTTGATCGTCAGCGCCTGGTCGAGCGTCTTGCCCTTGACCCATTCGGTCACCAGCGACGACGACGCGATCGCGGAGCCGCAGCCATAGGTCTTGAATTTGGCGTCCTCGATGCGACCGTCGACGCCGACGCGAATCTGCAGCTTCATGACGTCGCCGCAGGCGGGCGCGCCAACCATGCCGGTACCGACGTCCTGCGCGTCCTTGGCAAAAGACCCGACGTTGCGGGGATTTTCGTAGTGATCGAGTACTTTATCGCTGTATGCCATGGTGAACCTCTTGATGTTGCCTTCGTTGGTGACTAGTGCGCTGCCCACTCGATGGAATTCAGGTCAACGCCGTCCTGATACATTTCCCAGAGCGGAGAAAGCTCGCGCAGCTTGGCGATCTTGCCTTTCATCAGCCCCACGGTGTAGTCGATCTCTTCTTCGGTAGTGAAGCGTCCGACGGTGAAACGAATGGAGCTGTGCGCCAGCTCGTCGCTGCGGCCCAGTGCGCGCAGCACGTACGAAGGCTCGAGCGACGCCGATGTGCACGCCGATCCCGACGACACAGCGACGTCCTTGATCGCCATGATCAGGCTCTCGCCTTCGACATAATTGAAGCTGGCGTTGAGGTTGTGCGGGACACGGCGCTCCATGTCCCCGTTGATGTACAACTCCTCGATCTCGGACAGGCCCTTCAGCAGCTTGTCGCGTAGCATGCGTATGCGCTCGTTGTCGGTCGCCATCTCCAGCCGGGCCAGACGAAATGCTTCGCCCATGCCGACGATCTGGTGCGTCGGCAGCGTTCCCGAGCGCATCCCGCGCTCATGTCCTCCGCCGTGCATTTGTGCTTCGATGCGCACTCGCGGCTTGCGTCGCACGAAGAGCGCGCCGACGCCCTTCGGCCCGTAGGTCTTGTGGGCCGAGAACGACATCAGGTCCACCTTCAGCTGTGCCAGATCGACCGGCAGCTTGCCGGTCGCCTGGGCCGCGTCCACGTGAAAGATGATCCCGCGGCTGCGGCAAAGTTCGCCGATCGCCGGAATGTCCTGAATCACCCCGATCTCGTTGTTGACGTACATCACCGAGACCAGGATGGTGTCGGGTCGCAACGCCGCCTTGAGCTTCTCCAGGTCGAGCAAGCCATCGGGCTCGACGTCGAGATAGGTGACTTCGAAGCCCTCGCGCTCGAGCTCGCGCATGGTGTCGAGCGTCGCCTTGTGCTCGGTTCTGACCGTCACCAGGTGCTTGCCTTTGTCTTTGTAAAAGTGCGCCGCGCCCTTTAGGGCGAGGTTGATCGACTCGGTGGCACCCGACGTCCAGACGACTTCCTTGGGGTCGCAATTAACCAGTTTCGCGACTTCCTCGCGCGCCCCTTCGACCGCGTGTTCCGTCTGCCATCCAAACGAATGCGAGCGCGACGCAGGATTACCGAAATGCTCCGTCAGATACGGAATCATCTTGGCCGCAACGCGAGGGTCGACCGGCGTCGTCGCCGAATAGTCGAGGTAAATAGGTTTTTTCATCGATGGGTGAGGCTCAGGCCATGGCGGCGGGTTCGTGTTTCTTGCCCGGCAACGAACGGTGAACGTGCAGGACGTTGACTTCGGGCCGTTCCTGCTGGCGCACCAGCTCTTCGAGCGTCACCGAGCGCAGAAAGGCAAAGATATGGGCATTGAGTCCCGCCCACAACTCGTGCGTCATGCACCGCCTGTCGTCGAGACAGTTCTCCTTGCCGCCGCACTGCGTGGCATCGATCGGTTCGTCGACGGCGAGGATCACGTCGGCCACCGAAACCGTTCCGGCAGGACGTGCGAGTCTGTATCCGCCACCCGGCCCGCGAACGCTGGCGACGAGCCCATGCCGGCGCAGCTTGCCGAATAATTGTTCGAGATACGACAGCGATATCTTCTGCCGATCGGAGACGCCGGCAAGCGTCACCGGCGCGTCGGTCGCGTGCATGGCGATGTCTATCATCGCCGTCACCGCAAAACGTCCTTTGGTCGTCAGTCTCATGGTGTCCGGCCGGTAGGCTGAAGTTTCATTTCCACAGTCGAATTCTATAATTCCCTAGTGATTTAGTCAACTAAAAGCCCGAGGAGTTCACTCAAGCATTCTGTTGATCTGGGTCGGGTCGAAGCCCTCTGCCGTCGCCTTGGCATCGCCGCAATCGACGCCCTCGTTCTGAAGCCGTTCGATCAGCATTTGCAGCCTGCCGTCGGTCGCGGCGGCATGGTCGAGCAGCGAATGGATGGCTTGAACGACCGGGTCGTTCATATCGGCACTGATGGCATAGGCCGAAAACCCTATTTTCGCCGCCTGGGCCTCGCGCCGCGCCGCATCCTCGCCGGTCACGATGCGCGCCGGGATGCCCACCGCCGTCGCGCCGGCAGGCACATTTCTAACCACCACCGCATTCGACCCGACCTTGGCGTGGTCGCCGATCAGAATCGGCCCCAGCACCTTGGCGCCGGCGCCGAGCACCACGCCCCGTCCAAGCGTGGGGTGCCGTTTACCGGCGTTCCACGAGGTGCCACCCAGGGTGACGCCGTGGTAAAGAGTGCAGTCATCGCCGATCTCGGCCGTTTCCCCGATCACCACCCCCATGCCGTGGTCGATGAACACGCGGCGGCCGATGCTCGCCCCAGGATGGATCTCGATCCCCGTCAGCCAGCGGCCCCAGTGCGACAGCCAGCGGCCAAGCCATCGGGCCCCGCTCGTCCACAGAGGGTGCGTCACCGTCCGATGCCAAACGAGCGCGTGCAGTCCCGGATAGCAGGTCAGGACCTCCCAAGTCGTGCGTGCGGCCGGGTCGCGCTCGAACACGACCGCGATATCTTCGCGTAGGCGGGGAAACATGCGCGCATTCTGACATTTCCGACAGATTTACTCAAGTATTCCGGACCGCACCGGATGCCGGGATCCCCTTAATCGTCATTCCCGCGAAGGCGGGAATCCATGGGTCCTCAAACAAACATGGATCCCCGCTTCACGGCATGACGTCGCAGGACACTTAGCAATTTCACTTCCGCCAGCCGTTTCGTACCCGCTCCTCAATACGCGCCAAGATGCCGCGAAGAATGTTGACCTCCTCTTTTTCCAGGCGTGCCCGCGAGAAAAGCCGGCGCAGGCGCGGCAGCAATCGCTTCGGCTGCGCCGGGCGCAGGAAATCGATAGCGATCAATGCCCGCTCGCCTTGGTCGAACAGCCGCTCGATCTCTTCCTGCGTCGCCAGTTCGAACGCCGGCGCCGTCCATACCCTGTCTCCATGCGCAGCGACGCGCAACTCATAGGCCGCAACCTGCACCGCCGCGGCGAGATTGAGCGACCCGAAATCGGGCACCGCGGGGATGGTCGCCACAATCTGGCAGCGCGACAGCTCGGCATTCGACAGGCCGGACATTTCCGTTCCAAACACCAGCGCAACAGCGCCGGAGGCCGCGTATCGCAGCGCTTCCTGCATTGCGGCGCGCACCGGCAGGACGGTGCCCGCAAACTCGCGCGGCCGCGCGGAAAAACCGATCGCCAAGGTCGCTCCTGCGAGCGCCTCGTCGAGCGAAGCAGCGACGCGCGCGGCATTCAGGATTGCGCTCGCGCCCGCGGCCATCGCATCGGCGTCGGCGTCAGGATAGCGCTGCGGAGTTACCAGCACGAGCCGCGACAGGCCCATCGTCTGCATCGCGCGCGCGCTTGCGCCGATATTTCCAGGATGGCTGGTCGCGCACAGTACGACGCGGATCCGGTCAAGCAGCGAGAGCATGGGCTACGGTCGAATGCGGATCGAATGCGGGTAGAATGCGCGGCTCTGATCTTCTTCTTGCGCCGTCTTGCGGATGTGTCAGGCGGCGCACGCCATCATGCACCCCATGCTTTCCACTGCGGTCAAGGCCGCGCGGCGCGCTGGCAGCATCATCAACCGCGGTGCCCGCGATCTCGATCGGCTCACGATCACGACCAAGGGACCGAAAGACTTTGTCAGCGAAGTCGACCGCGCCGCCGAGGCGGCGATCGTCGAGATCTTGCTCGCGACTTATCCGGACCACGCTATTTTAGCAGAGGAAGGCACCGCCAAAGACGCCAACGCCGACGCCGAATATCTGTGGATCATCGATCCGCTCGACGGCACCACCAACTTCCTGCACGGCTTTCCGCAGTACTGCGTTTCGATCGCCCTGCAGCACAAGGGACAAGTGACGCAAGGCGTGGTTTACGACCCGGTGCACAACGACCTCTTCACCGCGACACGAGGCCGCGGCGCCTTTTTGAACGATCATCGGATGCGCGTCTCGCGCCGCCAGCATTTGAAGGATTGCCTCATCGGCACCGGGTTTCCCTTTCGCGACGGCAGCGATCTCGAGGCTTACGTGGCGATGATGCGCGCGATGATGGCCGCGACCGCCGGGCTCCGCCGCCCCGGTGCGGCTGCGCTCGACCTCGCCTATGTGGCGGCGGGCTATTACGACGGTTTCTGGGAAGTGGGCCTGAACCCCTGGGACGTGGCCGCGGGCAGTCTTCTGATTACCGAGGCCGGCGGACTGGTCGGCGATCTGGAAGGCGAAAACCAATACTTGTACGGCGCGCAGGTCATTGCCGCGAATCCGCGGGTTTTTGCGCAAATGATCAAGCTGCTGGCCCCGCATCGGTCAGCATTGGGATCGCGTACCGCATCGGCGAAGAAGTAACAGTTTCGGACACGTAGCGGGCCCGCGGTTTGCGGTTGTGGCTTCAATCTTCGGCGCCTAGCGTCATGCGGAGCGCGTTTTGGCGGCACGAATGCATGACAATTCCATTGTCATTGTGTAGCATTGCCCCGGATCCCTGACGCGGCGAAGCGAGGCGGCGCGCCGGGACGCCTTTTGTGGAGCCCCCCATGTTGCAGCAACTTGTTCGACGGCTGGTCGTTGTCCTGGTCCTGGGCGCGATTGCGCCCGCCGCCGACGCCGAGACCGTTTCGCGCATCAGGCTGATGCTGCATCCCTACGCAGGCGCGCCGGGTCAGCTTCCGGCGGCGGCCAATGCGCGCTTGCAGACCCTCGCCGGCTTGCCACTCACTCTCGCCGGCACCACTCGCACCGGCGGTCTCGAATTCACGCTCGCCCAGCCGCTCGATGCCGACGTCGCTAGCGCGCTGGTCCAGCGCTTGCGTAACGATCGCAGCGTGCTTTGGGCCGAGACCATCACCGCGCGCTCGGGTGCAAAATCCCAGGCGTTCACACCCAATACCAGCGCGGGGTCGGGGCAAAAGCTCATGGTCCGGCTCGCTGGCGCCGCATCACCTGACTGGGCGGTGCTGTTGCCGCGTTGGAACTCACTCATTGGCGCGGCCATCGCCGTCGACCATCAAATCGGCGACGTGTGGGTGCTCAGGCTCGCTGCGGCGGTGCCTGACGCCAATCTCGCTAATATGGCCTCGCGGCTTCAGACCGACGCGGCGGTTCAGTATGCGGATCCGGTGCGACGTATCCGAGCTCAGCGTGTTCCCAACGACCCGAATTTCGGCAGGCAATGGGCGCTGACCGATGCCGTCGGCGGAATCAACGCCGCCGCAGCGTGGGATCTGCAAACCGGAAGCGCCGGGGTGACGGTTGCCGTGCTCGATACCGGCATCACGCAGCATCCGGAGCTTGCGGGCCGCGTTCTGCCCGGCTACGACTTCATCAGCGATCCCAGCGCCAGCAACGATGGCGATGGACGCGACAGCGACCCATCGGATCCCGGTGACAACACCAGCGACAACGAGTGCGGCGACGGCGTGCCGGGCGAACCGAGCTCGTGGCATGGCACTTTCGTCAGCGGTTTGATCGCCGCCAACACCAACAACGGCTCCGGCATTGCCGGCGTGGATTGGAACGTGAAGATCCTGCCGGTGCGTGTGCTCGGCCGTTGCGGCGGATCATTTGACGACCTCACGGCGGCCATCCTGTGGGCAGCCGGCGCGCCCGTCGCGGGCGCACCACTGAACAAGAATCCGGCGCGCGTGATCAACATGAGCCTCGGCGGCCAGTCGTCTTGCCCGCAGTCGGTACAAGACGCGATCAACGTTGCCCTTGCGCAGGGTATCGTGGTCACCATTGCCGCGGGCAATGGCGCGATCGACGTGTCGATGTTTGCACCGGCCAACTGTGCCGGCGTGATAGCGGTAGGCGCGGGTGCACGGCAGGGCGATCGCGCCAGCTATTCGAACTACGGCCGTCGCGTCGACGTGTCGGCGCCCGGCGGGGACGGCAAGCAGTCCGACTGGATTCTTTCGCTGTCCAACGATGGCCAAGCCGGACCGGGAAATCCGGCCTACGCGATCGGTATCGGCACCAGCTTCGCGGCGCCGTACGTTGCCGGTGTCGCGTCGCTGATGCTTGCCCGCAATGCGAACCTCACGCCCGGGCAGATTCTCGGCATCATCTCCGGGACGGCGCGAACGTTCCGGGCGGGCAGTTCATGCGCGCTGGGTTCGGTATGCGGCGCCGGTCTGCTGGACGCCGCTCTCGCCGTACAAAACACCATACCCAGTTCCAATTTGGCGCCCCCGGGCACGGTAGCCGTGGTCGAGTATTACCGCGCCGACAAGGACCACTATTTCATGACCGCGAATCCGGCGGAAATCGCGTTCATCGACACCCAATTACGCGCCACCTTCCGGCGCACCGGAGAGGTCTTCTTCGCCTGGGTCGACCCGGCGCTCGCGCCGGCGAATGCGCAGCCGGTGTGCCGCTTTTACAGCCCGTTGCCGCTGATCGATGCGCATTTTTATACCGCCAGCGCCGGCGAGTGCCAGTTCCTGCAAAAGCGTTGGCCGGGAACGTGGCTGCTGGAGCTTGCCGCGGCGTTCTATGTCATATTGCCGGACGCGGCCGGCAACTGCCAGGCAGGTACGCTGCCCGTCTACCGCTTCTTCGACAACCGCCAAGATGCCAATCATCGTTATACCGTCGACCTGACGGTACGTCGCGCGATGATCAACCGCAAATGGGTACCGGAAGGTAACGGGCCGAACGGAGTTGCCTTCTGCTCGCCTGTCTGAATCGGCACTAGCGCCGCGCCGCGTGGCACCGGTGCGCGTCAGGCGGCGACCGGCGTTCCCTGCGGCGCTTTTTTCGCGGCGAAGGAATCGAGCGCCGCGCTCACCGCGCGGTCGAAAAGCAGAACCGGTTCGACCACCAGCGTTGCCTTGCCCGCACCCAGGCGCCAGGCAAGCTCCTCCGGCGTCAAGACGATGGCCCGGCTGCGCGCGGCTGGTGAAGATGTACTTGCTGCGCAACGGGCGGACATGAGGAGGCACGTAATAGGCTTGGCAGTAGGCTGAAGCAGTTGGAGCACGCGGCAGCTATCGCAAGTTCTCCTCGGTATACAAGGTGAGCTCGAGCAAGCGCTCCAGGAGTTGATCCGAGGGAATGCCGATGAAGTTCTTGAGCACGAGCTCCTTGGCGAACAGGCGGCAGATGTAACGCAGCTTCAGCATCTTGCTGCGCGCTGCGTAGACGAAATCGCGATGGCCGTTGTTGATCACCACGAGATTGCGCTCCGCATCGAACCGCGAACGCCACAGTTCCCCCGCAGCCTTGTGGAAGGTGTAACCCGGCAGGCCTTGGTAAGAAGAATCGCCGCCGCCCACCTTCGGCAGCAACGAGGCCGTCACCGTGATTTGCGCTTCCGCCTTGCAGACGACGTCGCCTTGCGCGACCGTGACTTCGACGCGGGTGAGCCCCGGCTCGGCCGCCGCCCGAAACGTGGCCATCTCCCCGCTCGCATGTTCAAGCGTTCCATCGCCCTCGACAATCGCCCAAGCGTGCGCAAGATCATGCTCAACCGGGCGGCGCGCCCGATCGCGCGCGATGGCGCGCAACGCGCGTGAGCCACCGACTTCGATGACGCTCGAGGTCGGGGAAATCATCACCGAAAACAGTGGACCCGCGTATTCGAAGAATTGCCGTTGAGCTTCGGAGTCCGCTTGGTTGTCCGTGGCCTCGAGCGCGATGGCTTGATCGTCCGCGCGCGACGCTTCCACGGGCTCCGTTTGCGCGGCCGTTCGCGGCCGACGCTTGCCCTCGCCACGATGCAAATCGAACCAGTCGTACTCCTCCGCCGGCAAGGCCAGCAGCGCCTCCTTGAGGGCCCCTTGCACGGAGCGGAGCACATCGCGGCTCGTGCGCTCTTCTTCGGCCCGCTGCTGGTCTTCGACGATCTTCGCAAGACGCGACTCGAGTAGCCCGAGCTCATCGGCGAGCCGCGCCAACGCCGCATCATGGATAACGCCAAGCCGCGTGCCCGGGGTCAGGTTGAGATAGGGCGCATCGATGATTCCCTGCACATAGCCGCTCGCCCAAGGCACGCGCGCGAATGCATCGAGCTCCGCCAGATTGCCGAGCACCCGCGTACCGGAACGATAGAGCGACACCGCGTTGGCCGGCGAGTGGGCGTGCAAGTACAGCTCCGCGTAAACTTCGCTTTGCGCAGGCAAGACGGCATTCAGCTCGTGCAACAGCCGGCCCTCGAACTGGCGCGGCTCGACCTTGAATTCGGCCCGCGCAGTTCGATCGACGACGCGGATCGAGACGCCCGAATGACGAATGCGGTCGCGCAGCTCGGACGCGAGGTACCACTGGATCTTCTCGCCGCTGAAGTTCTTGATACCTGGGAGGATGCCTTTGATCAGTACATCAGTACCCGGCTCCGGGAATAGTGCGGGCCGCTGCGTGATGCGGTAACTCGGGTCGCCCTTGCGCAGATGCATCTGGTAGGCGCGTCCGTCCTCGCCGGCTGAAGTCAGGAGAAGGTCTTCGCCCAACGTCCAGAAGCTCAACAGTCCAATGCCGAATTCACCTTGCAACCCGCTCGCACCTTGCGCCTTCAGGTGCCGCTTGACGGAGTCGCAGACGTGCGTCGCCACATAGTGAAAATCCGGCTCGCCGTCGGCATTCTTGCGCACTCCTTCTCCGTCGTCCTTCACGCGCAGATAATGCCGCCCCTTCTCCTTGCCCCGCGTGATAACGATCGTTTTCGCCCCAGCATCGATGCTGTTTTCGACCAGCTCGGCGACCGCCTTGAGGGGATTGCTCTGCGACAGGGCGATAATAGTGATCGCATTCCACTGATCGCCGATGCGCAGATTGCCGCTGGAACGCGGCCTACCGGATTTCGCAATGCGACGTCCCATGGGGCGCTATTTCCCGAGCCAAGGGTTGAAAGCAGCGTGCGCCGCAACGTTCCAGGTCATCTGCGTTGCGGGTTACGACGATGAGATTACCACGCAAGCTAGTAGATTCGGCGGGAATGCCGAGGCCTCTGTGTGTGCTTCACCGGATTTGTCAACCGAGCGTGGCCAAAAGCTTCATGAAGTTCCGCTTGGCCTTCCACGTCAGTCGTAGCTCGGCGAACTCCTGCTTGAA
>DAIQRF010000027.1:0-12463 GCA_036786505.1 Casimicrobiaceae bacterium
GCTCGTGCCTCGGCTGCCGGGGCGACCACTGGCAACCGCCGGCGACAAGTCCGGGACTGGACCGCATCCATGAAATTCCGCTTCCCCATCGTCATCATCGATGAAGATTTCCGCTCGGAAAACACTTCGGGGCTGGGCATACGCGCGCTGGCGGCGGCGATCGAGAAGGAGGGCATGGAAATCCTGGGCGTGACCAGCTACGGCGACCTGTCGCAGTTCGCCCAGCAGCAATCGCGCGCGTCGGCGTTTATTTTGTCGATCGACGACGAGGAGTTCACTCCCGGCCCCGAGCTCGACCCGGCGGTGGTGAACCTGCGCGCGTTCATCGAGGAGATCCGTTTCCGCAACGCCGAGATACCGATTTATCTTTACGGCGAGACGCGGACCTCGCGCCATCTTCCGAACGACGTGCTGCGCGAGCTGCACGGATTCATCCACATGTTCGAGGACACGCCGGAGTTCGTAGCGCGGCACATCATCCGCGAGGCGAAGTCCTACCTCGACTCGCTCTCGCCGCCGTTTTTCCGCGCGCTGGTGCATTACGCGCAGGACGGGTCGTATTCCTGGCATTGCCCGGGGCACTCGGGTGGGGTCGCGTTTCTCAAGAGCCCCGTGGGACAGATGTTCCATCAGTTCTTCGGCGAGAACATGCTGCGCGCCGACGTCTGCAACGCGGTCGACGAGCTTGGCCAGCTGCTGGACCACACCGGTCCGGTGGCCGCGTCGGAGAGAAACGCGGCGCGCATCTTCAACGCCGACCACTGTTTTTTCGTCACCAACGGCACGTCGACGTCGAACAAGATGGTCTGGCATGCAAACGTCGCGCCGGACGATATCGTCGTCGTCGATCGCAACTGCCACGTTTCGATCCTGCACGCGATTACGATGACCGGCGCGATCCCCGTGTTTCTCACCCCCAAACGCAATCACCTCGGCATCATCGGGCCGATCGCGCTCGACGAATTCAAGCCCGAGAACATCCGCAGGAAGATCGAAGCCAACCCGTTCGCGCGCGCGGCGAAGAACAAAAAGCCGCGGATTCTTACCATCACCCAGAGTACTTACGACGGCATCGCCTATAACGTCGAAATGCTCAAGCAGACGCTCGGCAACAGCATCGATACGCTGCATTTCGACGAGGCGTGGCTGCCGCACGCCGCGTTCCACGAGTTCTACAAGGACATGCACGCGATCGGCAAGGACCGGCCGCGCAGCAAGGAAGCGATCATTTTCGCGACGCACTCGACGCACAAGCTGCTGGCCGGAATTTCGCAGGCCTCGCAGATCATCGTTCAGGAGTCCGAGACCCGCAAGCTCGACCGCCACATTTTCAACGAGGCGTACCTGATGCACACCTCGACCTCGCCGCAGTACGCGATCATCGCTTCGTGCGATGTATCGGCGGCGATGATGGAGGCGCCGGGCGGAACCGCGCTGGTCGAGGAATCGATCATGGAGGCGCTCGACTTCCGGCGCGCGATGCGCAAGGTCGACGACGAATGGGGCAAGGATTGGTGGTTCAAGGTATGGGGGCCCGAGAAGCTCGCCGCTGAAGGGATCGGCAAGCGCGACGACTGGGTGCTCAAGGCCAACGAAAAGTGGCACGGATTCGGTGAGCTCGCGCCGGGCTTCAACATTCTCGACCCGATCAAGGCGACGGTGATCACGCCCGGGCTGGACGTGTCGGGCAAGTTCGCCAAGACCGGCATACCGGCGTCGATCGTCACCAAGTACCTGGCCGAGCACGGCGTCATCGTCGAAAAAACCGGGCTCTATTCTTTTTTCATCATGTTCACGATCGGCATCACCAAGGGCCGCTGGAATACCCTGGTCACGGCGCTGCAGCAGTTCAAGGACGATTACGACAAGAACCAGCCGCTGTGGAAAATCCTGCCCGAGTTCTGCGCGAAGCAGCCGAAATACGAGCGCGTAGGGCTGCGCGAGCTCTGCCAGCAGATCCACGACATGTACAAGGCGCACGACGTGGCACGGGTGACGACCGAGATGTATTTGTCGGACATGCAGCCGTCGATGAAGCCGTCGGACGCGTTCGCCTGCATGGCACATCGGGAGATCGACCGCGTCGAGATCGACCAGCTCGAAGGCCGCGTGACCAGCGTGCTGCTGACGCCATATCCGCCGGGCATTCCGCTGCTGATCCCGGGCGAGCGCTTCAACCGCACCATCGTGCAGTTCCTGCAGTTCGCGCGCAACTTCAACCAGCAATTTCCGGGCTTCGATACCGACATCCACGGCCTGGTCGAAACCAGCGACGCCGGGATGCTTCGCTACTACGTCGACTGCGTGCGGCCCAAGTAGATACATTGCCCGACCTGAACAGCCAATAGCGGGCGAACAGATTCGGTTCTACGCGCGGGCGGCGCCGTCAGGAAGAAACGTCTGGCACTCGCCGAAGATCCTCGCCGGGCACGCGCGGCAAATTGCGCTGTCAAGGCGCGCATAGATGGCCTGAACGGCCGCGTTCTTGGTCGCGAACACGTTTTCGCGGCCGAGTCGCTCCAGGAAGCCGCCACGCTCCAGCATCGTCAATACTGCCGGCTTCAAACTGCAGAGGTAAAGCGCGCCGCCACGGTCTCGCTGGGCCTGCGCTTCACCCAGCAGCAGCTCGGCGCCGGCAACGTCGACGAAATTGATGCCGCTGCCGATAATCAGCAGATGAGCTCTGGCCGGAGCCGCCGTGCGCACCCGAAGAAGCGCCTCGTGCACATGTTCGGCTGCGCCGAAGAACAACGAACCGTCGACGCGCACCAGCGCGAGTTGTGGACACTCCACGACGGTCTTGGCTGTTAGGGACACGAAGCGACGGTGCGGCGACGCGGGATCAGGCGCCACCGTGTGGATCGCCGGGTGCGTGGTTCGATTGAGATACACCAGCAGGGAACACAGCACGCCGACCAGAATCGCAAATTCAAGCTGCAGCGACAGCGTCGACAAGAAGGTCACCATGAGCACCAGTGTTTCGCTGTGGCTCGCGCGTATGGTCGCGCGTATGAGGACAAAGTCGATCAGGCCCCAGGCGACCATGAACAGCAGTGCCGCCATGGTGGCCAGGGGAAGGTATGCCGCCAGCGGCGACACGAACAGCAGAATGAGCAGCAGAAAGCCGGCTGAAAATATTGCCGCGAGCGGCGTGCGCGCGCCGGCTTCGAAATTGGCGCCGGTGCGGTTGAACGACCCGGACGTCGGGTACGACGACGTGAACGCGCCGGAGATGTTCGCCAACCCCTGGCCGATCAACTCCTGGTTGCCGTCGAGGCGCTCGCCGGATCGCGCCGCGACCGCGCGGGCGCTGGACACCGCTTCGCTCAGGCCGATCAGCGTCAGGGCGAGCGCGGCCGGCGCAAGCGTGCGCCAGGTGCCGGCGGAGAAATCCGGCAACGACAGACCCGGAATGGCGGAAGGCAGCGCACCGATGGTTGTCACCTGCGCCACGCCGGCGCGCGCCAGTGCATAGGCGAATGCGCTGCCGACGATCATGCCGGTAAGCATGTAGGGAACGCGCGGCACCAGACGCTTGCTCACCAGCCCCGCGGCCAGCGTGACCGCACCGACCGCCGCAGTCCAGCCGTCGATGTCTCCGAGGTGAGTGAAAAAGGTCGACATCGCGCCGGCGAAGCTCGATTCCTGAGCGACGGCTAGGCCGAAGAAGTTGCGCAGCTGCGCGGCGACGATCAGCAGGCCTGCGCCCGCGGTGAAGCCGATAATGACCGTCGTCGAAATGAAGTTGATCAGAACGCCGAGCCGGGCGACGCCCAGGCCCAGCTTGATCAGGCCGATCATCAGGTTCAAGGTCAGCACCAGCCGGATGTAGTCCTGCGAAAAAGGTGTCGCCAGCGCGCCCAGCATCGCGAATACCATCAGCGAGGTGGCGTTGGTCGGACCGGAGACGAGGTGCGACGAAGATCCCCAGAGAGCGCCGATCACCGCCGGCAGCATTGCCCCGTACAAGCCGTACTCCGGAGGCATGCCCGCAAGCGTCGCGAACGCCACGCCTTGCGGCAAAACGAGCATTGCCCCGATCAGCCCCGCCAGCAGATCGGCACGCAGCGTGAACCGCGTAATGCGATCGCGCCACGACAGAAACGGGAAAAGCTTCAGCGCTAAGGAAGGCATGGGCGGAAGATGGCGCGGCACGGCCGCCATCATGCAGCGATCAGCGTGCTACGCGCAACGCGCAACGTGTACGGGGCGCTCAGGCCGCGACGCGGACGCCGCTCTCGGCGGCAGCTACAGCGCCGGGCTGCTTCTCGACGACGTGCATCGCATGGGCAACCAGCGACGCCAGCACGCACGAGGCCATGCGCACTTCCATGGTGTCGCTGCGGCTGGCAAGAACGACAGGGATCTTGGCGCCGAGCACTACGCCGGCGGCGAGCGCACCGAACATTGCGGTCAGCATCTGCAACATCATCGCGCCCGATTCGAGACTGGGGACGATCAGCACATTGGCCTGGCCGGCGATCTTGGATTCGATACCATTGGCGCGCGCCGCGACCGTGGACAGCGCACTGTCGACGGTTATGGGTCCTTCGACGACCGCGCCGTTGATCAGGCCCTGAACCGCCATTTTGGCGAGCGCAGCCGCGTCGCCGGTTGCCGGCAGGGCCGCGGTGACGCCTTCGACCGCCGCCAGCACGGCCACCTGCGGCGTGGTCATGCCCACGGCGCGCGCCAGCTCGATCGCGTTCTGGACGATTTCACGCTTGGCGGCCAGCGTCGGTGCGATGTTCAGCACCGCGTCGGAGAGCACGAACGGACGCGCGAAATTCGGCACGTCGACAAAGTAGGCATGGGTGAGCCGGCGCTCGCTGCGCAGGCCGGACTCCGGCGCGGCCACGGCGCGCATCAAGTCGTCCGGGTACAGGCTGCCTTTGATCAAAGCGTGGACCGCGCCGTTGCGGGCCAGCACCACGGCTTGTTGTGCCGCGGCAAAGGGCTCGTCCGGTGTGTCGACCCGCTCAACGCGGGACAAGTCGAGGCCCGCCTGCGCCGCCGCCTCCGCGATGCGCGCTTCCGGGCCGACCAGCACCGGGGCAAGGTAGCCCGCGAATTGGCCCGACAGCGCGATCTGCAGCGAATCGCGGTCGCACGGATAGACGATCGCCGTCGGCAAGGGCGGGAAATTGCGCACCTGCTCGACAAGCCTCTGGAAGTGCGCCCGGTTGACCATGAGTCGAGGGTGGCAAAGGGCGGCGTCGCTGTCAACCCTGCGCCGATGACCGGCTATCGGCGGGGTCCAGCCGTCGACCGCCTATCTTCCAAAGACCCATCGTTCATACCTTCCCTTTCCACGGCACGACCACGTGCTCGACGTAGCGCATCAGCAGATCGAACAGGTACGCGATGGTGCCGATCACGACGATGCCCATGATGACGATGTCGGTGCGCAGAAAGTTCGAGGCGTTCAGGACCATCTGGCCGAGGCCGTGGGTGGCGGCGACCATTTCCGCGGCGACCAGCGTGGTCCAACCAAAGCCGATCGAAATGCGCATCGCGGTCAGGATCTCCGGCATGGCTGCAGGGATGACGACGTGTCGGATCACCTGCCACTTCGACGCGCCCATCGAATACGCGGCGTGAATCTGCTCCTGCGACACCGACCGCACTCCCGCCCGAGCGCTCATCGCGAGCGGGGCGAAGCAGGCGAGGTAGATCAGCAGCACCTTGGAAAGCTCGTCGATGCCGAACCAGATGATGATCAGCGGCAGGTAAGCGAGCGGCGGCAACGGTCGATAGAACTCGATCGGCGGGTCGAAAACACCGCGCGCGAGGCGCGAGACGCCCATGGCGATGCCGACCGGTATCGCGGTCAGGCAGGCGAGGAAGAACGCGGTAAATACCCTGAACATCGACCAGCCGAAATTCGTGGCGAGCGGAGCGTCGGTCAGGTCGCCACGGGCCGACTCCCACAGCCGCTGGAGCACCGTTTCCGGCGCGGGAAGAAACAGTGGCGGCATCCAACCCAAATGGCTCGCGGCCCACCAGAGCATGAAAAGCGAAAGCATGGTGACGACGGAGATCGCGGTGCTCGGGCCCTCGCCCGGTGTCGAGTAGCCCGACGTCTTCGGGCGCGCGCCGTCGCCGTCGCGGGGCTCCGGACTCGCTTCCGTCTCGCCGCGCTTCGACGCCGCCGTCACTTGGCTCTCACTTGGTCTCACTTGCCACTCACTTGCCGCTTTCCGCCGTGATTGCGGAGGCATCCCGGTGCAGGATCACCGAGATGCCTTCCTCGCGCACGCGTATGAATTCAGGATCGGACTTGATCGCGCGCGCGTCGCGCGTTTCGATGAAGCGGCGTCCGAAATCGAGGTCGAATTGGTGCGAGATGCGCCCCGGGCTGGGCGTCATGACGACCAGATGCGTCGCCAGGAACAGCGCCTCCTCGATGCTGTGGGTAATGAAAAAGCACATCTTGCCGGTGCCGTGCCAGACGTCGAGTATCAGCTCCTGAATGGATTCGCGCGTGAAAGCGTCCAGCGCGCCGAGCGGCTCGTCCATCAACATCAGTCGCGGACCCGAAGCGAGCGCGCGAGCGATGCCCACGCGCTGCTGCATCCCTCCGGAAAGCTCGTAGATCGGCCGATCGGCGAACTCGTCCAGCCCGACCAGGCGCAATTGCTCGATGGCGGCGCTTCGCCGCTCGGCTGCGGCAACGCCGCGCATGCGCAAGCCAAACTCGACGTTCTCGGCCACGTCGAGCCAGGGCATCAAGGCATGTTTCTGGAAGACCACACCGCGATCGGCGCCCGGGCCGGTCACGGGCTTGCCGTCGAGCTCGATCGTTCCGTGCGTCGGCGGCAGAAACCCGGCGATGCACGAAAGCAGCGTCGTCTTGCCGCAGCCCGAGGCCCCGATCGCGACCACGAAATCGCCTTCCGTCATTGCAAGGCTGACGTTGGAAAGCGCCTCGACCGTGCCGGTCTGGGTCGCGAAGCGAACCCCGAGATTTCGAATGTCGAGCGAGGGCAAGGTTCGATTCCGCTTGTTACTGAGCTCTCACAGGTTATAGAGCATCATGAAAGTGCGCGACGCTCGGATTCTAATCGTCGTTCCCGCGAAAGCGGGAATCCAGCGTCTTTTGACCGACGCCACTGGGTCCCCGCGTTCGCGGGGACGACGCGAATGCAGACGGCGGCGCATCGCGCGCCGCCGTACTCGGTGTGAAACTACGGTTCGATCCGCGGCTACTTCATCGCCCGGGTGACCCACTCCACCGAGACGTTCTTGCTGTAGTCCGGGGCGACCGAGGTCAGCCTGCCCTGATCCTTCAGGAACTTGGCCTGTTGCGTCAGCGCCTTCGCTGCGGCACCGTTAGCGCCGCCGCCAAGCCATTCCGGCGACGCCTGTTGCTGCAAGCTGGGGAAGCCATAGAGCGCCATCGCACCGGCGACGTCCTCCGGCTTGCCGCCTGACCACTTGGCGACAGCGGCGACCTTGGCCGTGTCACCGGTCCAGGTTTTCGGATTGCTGCGATAGTCGGCGTCGGCCTTGGCCAGCGCCTTCACCAGCGCGACCATGAACTCCGGGTTCTCCCGGGCGAACTTGCGGGTGACGATCAGGCCATCGAACGTGCACGCACCTGCCTTGCAGATATCGCCCGACGTCATCAGCACCTTGCCGGTCTTCTTGACGTTGGACAGCACCGGGTCCCAAATGAAGGTCGCGTCGATGTCGCCGCGACCCCACGCCGCCGCGATCTCCGGCGAACGCATGTTCAGCACTTGCGCGGCGGAAGCCTTCAGCCCCGCCTTCTGCATCGCGTACAGGAGCTGGAAATGCGACGTGGACACGAAGGGCGTGCCGATCTTCTTGCCTTTGAGATCGGCGATGGTGTTGACGCCGCTGCCGTTGCGCGCGACCAGCGCTTCGGCCGCGGCGATATCCTCCAGGATCCAGAACAGCTCGACATCCATGCCCTGGCTGATCGCCGTCGCAGCGCCGGTCGAGCCGACTTCGCCCAATTGCACATCGCCCGACGCCATGGCGCGGATGACGTCGCCGCCGCCGCCGAACTGACGCCAGTTGATCTTGAAGCCGGTTGCTTTTTCGATTTCCTGGTTCTGCTGCACCCAGCGCCAAGGATTCATCGTGTCCTGGTAGGCGAAGGTGACCGTTTTCTGCGCCGTCGCGGGCAGGGCGGCGACCGCGGCCACGGTGAACAACAGTGCTGTCAACAGGCGTTTCATGCCGCCTCCTTCAGATGAATTGCCGGTGCGCGCGGCGATGCGAGGCGGCGTCAGAGCGCTAAATCACTGCCAGCGTCTTGCGCAAACAATCGACCATCGCGTCGATATGTTGCCGCTCTGCGATCAGCGGCGGGGCGATAATGACGCAATCTCCGGTCGCCTTGACGTGCAAGCCGTTGTCGAAGAGTTGCTTTTGCAGCGCGTGACCGCGCTTGCCCGGCGCGCCGTCGGCGTGGATGTCGATCGCCGCCAGCAAGCCATAGCCACGAATGTCGGAGACGACAGACACGTCCTTGAGCGACCAGAGCGCGTCGAGCAAATACGGGGAAAGCGCGGCGCCACGCTCGAACAGTCCCTCGTTTTTGTAGATATCCAGCGTCGCGAGTCCCGCTGCGCACGGTGCGGGGTGACCGGAATAGGTGTAGCCGTGGAAGAACTCGACTGCGCCGTCGGCGGCCGCCCCCATGATCGTGTCATGAATGCGCTCGCTGATCGCGACCGCACCCATCGGCTGCGCGCCGTTGGTGATGCCCTTGGCCATGGTCATTACGTCCGGTGTGACACCGAAGCTTTGCGCCGCGAATGCCGCTCCGGTGCGGCCGAAGCCGCAGATCACCTCGTCGAAGACGAGAACAATACCGTGCGCGTCGCAAATGTCCCGCAAGCGCTGGAGATAGCCCTTCGGCGGCACCAGGCAGCCGGTTGACCCGGCGATGGGCTCGACAAAGCAAGCCGCGATATTCTCGGCGCCGTACAGGTTGACGAAGCGCATCAGGTCTTCGGCCAGCTCGACGCCTTGGCTTCCTTCGCCGCGGGCGAAGAAGTTTTCCTTGAGGTGCGTGTGGCGCATATGCGCGATGCCGGGCAGCGTCGGGCCGAACTTACGCCGATTGTTGACCATGCCGGCCAGTGAAATACCGCCGAAATTGACCCCGTGGTACGCGCGCTCGCGGGAGACGAACATGTTGCGCCCGCCTTGCCCGCGCGCTTGATGATAGGCGAGTGCGACCTTCATCGCCGTGTCGACCGCCTCGGAGCCGGAATTGACGAAGAAAATCCGGTTCAGGTCGCCGGGGGTGAGCTCGGCCACGCGGGTGGCGAGCTCGAACTGCTTGGGATGGCCGCGGGTGAAGGGCGCGATGAAATCCAACTCGCGCAATTGCGCACCGACTGCGTCGGCGATTTCCTTGCGGCCGTGACCGGCGTTGACGCAGAACAGACCTGACGACCCGTCGAGAATCTTCGCGCCGCGGTCGCTCCATAAATACATTCCCTCGGCGCGCACGACCATCTTCGGATCGTGCTTGAAGTCGCGGTTCGGGGTGAACGGCATCCAGTACTCGTCCATCGAGATCTGGCGCGGTGCTACCTGTTCGCGGAGCGTAGTTTCGGCGTGGCCCATGCGATATTCTCCTTGGCGTTGCGACGCGAGCGACGGGACCCGTCGGCGGCCGGGGTCACGAGCCCGCCGCATGTACCTCGCTATGTTACGATTCTACGCTAGCCTGCGCTTGTCGGCAGCCGCATGGCGCCATTATTCGTGCCGTCCTCCGCGTCGCGTCACTCCTGCATTCGCATAAGACACCACCGATCCCATGCGCATCGGCGTTCCCAAAGAGACCAAGGTCCTCGAGCATCGGGTCGGCCTCACTCCGGGCAGCGCGCGCGAGCTGCACGCGCACGGCCATGAGCTGATCGTCGAAGCCTCCGCCGGCCAGGGCATCGGCATGGACGACGACGCGTATCGCAACGCAGGTGCCTGCATCGTCGCGACCGCGGCCGAGGTGTTTGCCCAGGCAGAGATGATCGTCAAGGTCAAGGAGCCCCAGGCTCTCGAGCGCAAAATGCTTCGACCGGGCCAGATACTGTTTACCTACCTGCATCTCGCGCCCGACGCGGAACAGACGCGCGATCTGATCGCCAGCGGCGCGGTGTGCATTGCCTACGAGACCGTCACTTCGTCATCGGGCGGGCTGCCGCTGCTGGCGCCGATGTCGGAAGTCGCGGGCCGGATGGCGATCCAGGCCGGCGCCTATTTTCTGGAGAAGGCACACGGCGGTCTGGGCGTGCTTCTTGGCGGTGTGCCCGGTGTCGATCCCGCCAAAGTCGTCATTCTCGGCGGTGGTGTCGTCGGATCGCATGCCTGCCACATCGCGCTCGGAATGGGCGCCGACGTCTGGGTGCTCGACCGCAGCACCGAGGTATTGCGCGCGCTTTGGCGCCAGTTCGGCCGCCCGCTCAACACCGTGTTTTCGACCCACGACGCGATCGAGCACCATGTCACGACCGCCGATCTCGTCGTCGGCGGCGTTTTGATTCCGGGCGCGTTCGCGCCCAAGCTGGTGTCCGCGGCGTTGGTGAAAAGGATGAAAAAGGGTTCCGTGATCGTCGACGTGGCCATCGACCAGGGCGGCTGCTTCGAGACGTCACACCCGACCACGCACGCGGATCCGACCTATGTCGTCGACGGCGTGATCCATTATTGCGTCGCCAACATGCCCGGAGGAGTGCCGCGCACCGCCACGTTTGCGCTCAACAATGCCACCTTGCCCTTCGTCCTCGCGCTCGCCGACAAGGGTTGGAAAAAGGCGCTTGCTGACGATGCGCATCTCAAGAACGGCTTGAACGTCGCGTTCGGCAAGGTCACCTGCAAGCCGGTCGCTGACGCGCTCGGTTACGAGTACATTGAACCCGAATCGGTGTTGCATTAGACTTTCGCCATCGAACGTTGCCGCAGACTCAAGCACAAAAACCGCACCTGATCTCCTGGAGCCAACATGAACACCATGACCGATAGCAAGAACCTAGCCGCCAAAGCGGGCGCTCGCGCGGTGGCCGGGGCGGTTAGCGGCCGCCAGACCATGACGCCCTCCGAGGCCTTTGTCGAAACGCTGGTTGCCCAGGGAGTGACCGAGGTGTTCGGCATCGTCGGCTCGGCGTACATGGACGCGCTGGATATGTTTCCGCTTGCGGGCATCCGCTTCATTTCCGTCGCTCACGAACAGGGCGGCGGGCACATGGCCGACGGTTATTCGCGTGTCTCGGGCCGGCACGGCGTGTGTATCGCGCAAAACGGTCCCGGCATCACCAATTTCGTGACCTCCGTTGCCGCCGCGTACTGGGCGCATTCGCCGGTGGTCGTGATCACGCCCGAGACCGGATCGATGACGCTGGGGCTCGGCGGCTTCCAGGAAACCGAGCAGCTGCCGATCTTCTCCAAGATCACCAAGTACCAGGCGCACGTCAACAACAAGGCGCGCATGGCGGAGCTGACTTCGCGCTGCTTCGATCGCGCGATGCTCGAGATGGGCCCGGCGCAGCTCAATATTCCGCGCGATTTCTTTTATGGCGACATTGAATGCGAAATACCGCGACCGATGACCGTCGAGCGCGGCGCGGGCGGCGAGCAGAGCCTCGACGCGGCGGCGGAATTGCTTGCCGGCGCGAAATTCCCGGTCATCCTTTGCGGCGGCGGGGTGGTCATGGCAGATGCAGAGCGGGAGGCGATCGAGCTTGCCGAACTGCTGCAGGCTCCGGTGGCCAACAGCTATTTGCACAACGACTCGTTCCCGGCGAGCCACGCGCTGTGGTGCGGACCGCTCGGCTACCAGGGCTCGAAGGCGGCGATGAAACTGATCGCCAAGGCCGACGTGGTGCTGGCGCTCGGCACGCGACTGGGGCCGTTCGGTACGCTGCCGCAGCACGGATTGGATTACTGGCCCAAGAACGCCAAGATCATCCAGATCGACGCCGATGCCAGGATGCTGGGCCTGGTGAAAACGACGACGGTCGGCATTTGCGGCGATGCGAAAGCGGCCGCGCGAGCGCTGATCTCGCGCCTTGCCGGCAAGGCACTGGCGTGTCACGCGAACAAGCACGCGCGTCTCGCCGACATTCGTTCCGAACAAGCCGCGTGGAAGACCGAGCTTGATGGATGGGCGCACGAAAAGGACGCCTGGTCGCTCGAAGTGGCGAAGGACTCGAGCTACATGCACCCGCGCCAGATGCTGCGCGAGCTCGAGCGGGCGATGCCGGACGGGGCCATGGTTTCCACCGACATCGGCAACATCTGCTCGATCTCGAACTCGTACTTGCGCTTCGATCGCCCGCGAAGCATGTTCGCGGCGATGAGCTTCGGCAATTGCGGATACGCGTTTCCGACCATCATCGGCGCCAAGGTCGCCGCGCCCGACCGGCCGGCCATCGCCTACGTCGGTGACGGCGCCTGGGGCATGAGCTTTGGCGAGCTCCAGACC
>DAIQRF010000267.1:0-2966 GCA_036786505.1 Casimicrobiaceae bacterium
CAAGCGCTACCTGGTTACGGTCGGCAAGGACGCCGACCTCAACAAGGCGATGGATGACGCCTCCTGGGCGATGATCGCCCTGCTTGAACAGGACAAGAAACTAAGCCGTCTGGATGCGTATGGCCTGGCGAGCATGGTGATGGATTGCCGCCTCGCAGCGCCCACCGCGACACAGAAGGCGGTGTACTGTCTCGTGCCAAAAAGCACCTGGGTCGCTTCGCGCTAGTTACGGTCCACTAATAGCAATGCGGGCACGCATGCTCGGCCTGCTGATCATCGCGGCCGCGATGGCCGTCGCGCCCGCTTCGGCCGCGTTGCGCGTGGTCACGACCACCACCGACCTGGCCGCACTTGCGGCGGCGGTGGGCGGCGACCTGGTAAGCGTGGAATCCATAGTGCCGGCCGCTGCCGATCCGGAAGCATTCGAGCCGCGTCCGGGAGACACCGACAGGGTGCGGCACGCGGTCCTGCTGGTGCGGGTCGGACTTGGCTACGATTACTGGCTGGATACGCTGGTCAAGCAGATCGGCGACAAGCGATTCATGCGCGGAGGCGACGCCTACCTGGATGCCTCCGCCGGTATTCCGCTGCTCGAAATACGCGGACAAAGCGTGATGAACGAAGGAGGCCACGCGCACGGAGTGGCCAACCCGCATTACTGGCTCGATCCCGAGAACGCCGTCATCGTCACCGCGGGCATTGCCGAAGCCCTCGTCCGTTTGGCACCCGAGCAACGCGAGCGCATCGTCGCCAATCGCGAACGCTTCCTTGCCGAGCTAAAGACGCGGCTGCAGCGGTGGAGCGATCGATTGGCGCCGTTCGCGGGCGTGAAGCTCATCGCCTACCACAATTCGTGGCCTTATTTCGCGCGCCGCTTTCGACTCGATGTCATCGACTTCGTCGAGCCCAAACCCGGCGTCGCGCCGAGCCCCGCCCATCTCTCGCAACTGATCTCGGAGGGTCGCAAGGCGCACGTGCGGGCTATCCTGCACGAGCCGTACGAGCCCGAGGACGCGTCGCGGCTCGTGGCCCGAAAACTCGATGTGCCGTTGGTGCTGCTCGCGATATCGGTCGATAACGTTCCCGGGACGAGGGACTATCTCGCGCTGCTCGAGCACAACGTCGCGGCGCTCGCCAAAGCACTCGGCCCGCCCGGCCAGCAAGCGCAATGAGCGATGCGCTCTCATTTCTCCTGCTCCCCTTTGCCGCTTCGGTAGCGTTCGTCTTGATCCACGCTTATCTGGGCGTGCATGTGCTGCGCCGGAAGGTCGTTTTTGCCGATCTCGCACTGGCGCAACTTTCGGCGCTGGGCGCGACGGTCGCCTTCGCTGTCGGTCATTCGCCGTCGAGCCCCGCGGGCTTCGCCTATGCGCTGCTGTTCACGACGATCGGCGCGGCGCTGCTGACGCTGGCCCGCCGTCTGGCCCGCTTTGTAAGCCAGGAAGCTTTCGTCGGCATTCTCTATGTCTTTGCGACCGCGGCAACCGTATTGGTCGTCGATCGTGCGCCGCAAGGAGCGGAGCACGTCAAAAGAATCCTGCTGGGTAGCATCCTGACGGTAGCGCCGCCTGAGCTGGCGTCGCTCGTCGCCCTTTACGCGATCATCGCTCTGTTGCACTGGCTCGCGCGGCGGCCGCTGCTGGCAATGTCGAGCGAGACGACGCCGGTCGGGAGAAGCATGCTCGCGGTTTCGATCTGGGATTTTCTTTTCTTCCTATCGTTCGGAGTCGTGGTCGCGAGCTCGGTGAGCATCGCGGGTGTTCTGCTGGTGTTCAGTTTTCTGATCGTGCCCGCGGTCATCGGCTCCATCTTCTCGACTGACGTGCGCGTCGTGCTTCCGATCGCGTGGGGCGCCGGCATCTTCGCCGCCGGCGGCGGTCTTGTCGGCGCCTACCTCCTCGATCTGCCGACCGGGGCAGCCATGGTAACGGCGTTCACGCTTCTTCTTGTGCTTGCCGGAATCATCAAAGCGCTGGCGTTTGCCGGCGCCAAAGCGCGGCGGGCGAACCTGCGTTTCGCGGCCAGGGCCTCGCTTGCGCTGGCGCTCCTCCTCACCTTGGCGTCGAGCCTCTGGCTGATGGTCAATCCGACCGCCGATCAGCCGCTTGCGGCGCTATTCGAGGGCGCGACCGGGATCGGTCCGGCGCGTTTTCTCAGCGCCGGCGATCGCGACGTCTACGAAAGTGCCACGCGCGACATGGCGCGCTTCCAGGGAGAAGTCGACCAGCTCAATGCCAGGGAGAAGTCAGCGCGCTTTCAAGCCGAACCATTGTCGGATGAAGAAATTCGGCGCATCGCTTCCTATCAGCAGAGCTTCAACGAGATGGTGCGCGGCGAGCGGTTTGTGCAGGAGGTGCTGCGAGGCAAAGCTCGGGCGCGCGAACGCTGGATGGTCGGATTGCCCGCGGCGATGGTCGCGCTTCTGGGACTTGGGTGGCTCGCGCGTCCGCATTGGCGGCGCCGTTCGCGTGGCCGCAGCGCGGCGGGGGGCGCATCGCGAAATTCCATCGTTGCGTGAGGGCCACCTCAGAACTCTGGGCGGGAGTCTCGCCGAGCACGGTACACCGGCGCACTACGTACGTCGTGTCCTTCCACAGACAATGGATTCCCGCCTTCGCGGGAATGACGATATAGACGATGCGGGCGTCACGCACTTTCGTAATGCTCAGTCGGGGGCGCGGACGCGTCTGGCGGGTGGGCCGCTGGCGGGCCCGTCCAACCAGTCGACGCCAGCGGCCAAACCCGCGAAAAGCACCATCATGCCGATCGGCATGGTGATGATGGCGGCGGCCAAGGTGGGCTAGAATGTCATCCATGGCGGCGGCCATGCCTGCGCAGCTTTCGCCGTATCATCCGCATTCCTTCAGGGAGACCTCGTAATGAACCGAAATTCTGCACTGCGTCGTTCAACCAGGACTGTCTTTGGTGCCATAGCCATGGCCGTGATGTTGAGTACCCCTTTCGCC
>DAIQRF010000028.1:0-12357 GCA_036786505.1 Casimicrobiaceae bacterium
GGATCGGAGCGGTAGAAGCGGCGGAAGAGAAAGCGCTCGACCACGAGACCGATCAGCGCCACCAGCACCGGCGAGGCCACTATCACGCCGCCAAATCCGAGACGGTCGGCGAGCGTCACCGCGATATACGCGCCGAGCGCGTAAAAGGCGCCGTGCGCGAGGTTGACGAGGCCGCCCAGGGCGAAGATGAGCGACAGGCCGAGCGCGATCAGAAGGTAATACGCGCCGACCAGCAGGCCGTTCAGTACCTGCTCGAGGATCTGGAAGAGCATCGTTTAAGGGCGGGCCGCGATTAAGCCGCCGTCGCCGGTGCCGTCATCCCCGCGAAAGGGCGAGACGCGATCAAGCCGCCGTCGCCGGTGCCGTCATCCTCGCGAAGAGTCTGCCCTCGAGGTTTTCATCGGGGGCGAGGATCCAAGTTTTCTTAAAAGCCAATGGATTCCCGCTTACGCGGGAATGACGAGTTGATGTTGCAATCGAGTTAGATCAATCGAGTTAGATCAACCGAGTTAGATTCGTCGCGGCTCGCGTCAGCTCAGGCCGGCATGGTGCAGTTGTTTTCCTCGCGCGTCGGCGCGATCGATTCCAGGCTTTCGTTCGGCCCCGGCACCGGCGCCGACAGCGTGAAGAGATCCCACTTGTCCTTGACCTGGTCGGCAGGCTTGAAGGTCAGCGTGTACATTTCCATCATCAACTGATGGTCCCAGTTGCGATAGTAGCCCTCGCGCGTTTTGAGGAGGTCGAACTTGGCGCCTTTTTCGAGGTGCTCGACGACCTTGGTCGAATCGGTGCTCTTGATCTCGTTCATCGCCTGCGCGAGATGCTTGGTCGACAAGTAGTCGCCCCAGGCCTGGTTCTCCGGCGGCTTGCCGTTCTTTTTCACGAACGCCGCGGTGAATTTCCGCGACGCCGGAGTGTTCACCTGCGAGTCCCACACCAGCGGCCAGATGCCGAGCACGTTGCCCTTGCCCGCGCCCCACGCCACCACGGTGTCGAATCCGAAGCCGGCGACCGGAAACTTCAAGCCGTATTCCACATACTGCTTCATGAAGTTGGTGATCTGCGCGCCGGCGAGATTGGAGACGACGAGATCAGGCTTGGCGTTGCGGATCTTGAGCAAGTAGGCGGAGAAGTCGGTGGTGTCGGTGGGCACCAGCTCGTCGGCTGCGAATTCTCCCCCGTTCGCCTGCATGAAGCGCTTGGCGACGCGCAGAAGATCGTGCCCGAAGGCGTAGTCCGCGGTCAGGCTGTACCACTTCTTGCCTTTGACCATGCCGTCGCGCAGCAGCGCGCGGCCCGCGGCGTTGACATACATGCTGTTCGCCGCTTCGGTGTGGAACATGTAGCGGTTGCAGGCCTTGCCGCGAAGCTCGTCGGAGTTGCAGCCGGTATTGAAAAAGATCGTCCGGTTGCGCTGCGCGACCTGGGCGATCGCAAGCCCCGACGCCGAGCTGATCTCGCCGATGATGGCGACCACCTTGTCGCGCTCGATCAGGCGCTGCGCCTTGGTCGATGCCGTTTGCGGATTGACGCTGTCCTCGGCGATCAACTCGATCTTGCGGCCCATTACGCCGCCGCCGGCGTTGATCTCGTCGACCGCGAGATGGACGCCCATGACCGCGTATTCGCCGAGCGGACCAAGGAAGCCCGTGAGGGGCGTGAGATGGCCGAAGCGAATGGTCTCCGCCTGTCCGCGGCTGATCGACGGAAAGCCGAGCACGCCGAGGGCGGTTGCGGCGGCACCGCCCTGCAGCAAGCCGCGTCGAATACGATTGATCGTCATGGGTTCCTCCGGGAGTTTGCGGCCTCTTTTGGGGTCCGCATTGCGTTCGCGCTGGTAGTTATAATGCACCCGCCGCGCGCTGTCCATCCTCCCACGGCGCGCCGGACATCGAGGGAGGGCTGACGAGGTTGCCGATGAGCTTGCCGATGTCGTTCGATCTGGAGGGCGCACGCGTGCTGGTCACCGCGGGTGCGAACGGCATCGGGCTGGCGACGGCGCGCGCCTTTGCCCAACAAGGCGCGCGCGTGCATGTCTGTGACGTCGACGGCGCCGCGCTCGATGCCCTGGGCACGACCGACGCGACGCTCGGACGCAGCGTCTGCGACGTCGCCGACCGCGCTTCCGTCGCGCGCTTGTTCGCAGACGTCGTCCGCTCGTTCGGCGGACTCGACGTGCTGGTCAACAACGCGGGCATCGCCGGTCCGACCGCGCGTTGCGAGGACCTTGACCCCGAGGCGTGGGAGCGGACGCTGGCGGTGAACATCACGGGCCAGTTCCACTGCGCCCGCCTGGCGATCCCGTACTTGCGGCAAAGCCGCAACGCGAGCATCGTCAACCTCTCGTCGGCAGCGGGGCGCTTTGGCTTTCCCTTGCGCACGCCGTACGCGGCGTCGAAGTGGGCCGTCATCGGCTTCACCAAGTCGCTGTCGATGGAGCTTGGCCCCGATGGCATTCGGGTCAACGCGGTCTGCCCGGGCTCGGTCGCAGGTCCGAGGATTGAAAGCGTAATCGCCGACAAGGCTGCAGCGCGAGGCGTCGCGCCCGACGTGGTGCGCGATGCGATGGTGGCCAAGGCATCGCTCAAGCGCATGGTCTCGGCCGAGGACGTGGCGCACGCGATCGTGTTTCTCGCGTCACCGCTCGGCGCCAACATTTCCGGTCACGCGCTACCGGTCGACGGCGACGCCCAATCGCTGGTCTGACGAATCGCTTGCCGTTCAGCGAGCTAACAAGTGTAGCGCCAACGGGGCAGGCGCAACGAGGTCATATCCGCTGCCGCCGCAACACGCAGCGATAGTTCTGCGCATATCCGTAGAGTCCGTGAATATAGGGAGGCGCGGGGATCGCTGGTATTACGCGCCTTTGTTGGCAAGTTCAGAGCTTCCCAAGCAGGAGCAAGACGATGAGAACGACAACAATCAGGCCGACGATTCCGCTGGGTCCGTAACCCCAGCTCCTGCTGTGCCCCCATGTTGGAAACACGCCGACCAACGCCAAGATAAGAATGATAAGAAGGATTGTGCCGATACCCATTGGTGACCCCTTGGAAAGCGTTGTGAAATGTTCTGAGAAAATCGCCAAGCCGTGTGGTCGGGCAAGGCTGATGGGAAGACTACTTCAATAAGCGCTCCTGTTCAAACCCGCCCGCATACGGTGTCGGCCGCGCCAGGAGTACAAGCTCTCCAAGGCCGAAGCATTGCGCCAGGCGCAGGTCGAATTTATCCATGGAAGACCGGCGACAGACAAACCCGGCTCCCAGCGCGCCGCGCCGCGCTACGTCGCCCAACCCCAGACTACCTTCGCCCATCCTTACTTCTGGGCTCCCTTCATCCTTATGGGAAATTGGCTGTAGCCTTTGGTGAATAATCGACAGTTCCGTTGCGGCTTTTTCACGCGAAGCGGAGTTCCGGCCCCACGTATATCTGTACAAGCCGGTGACCTCCGGCGCATGCGAGTAACGCTCTTCAAATTGGATATACTGTCGTGGGCGTACGCGAATCTGATAGGTGAAGCATGTTTCTTGGAAGAGTAGCGCCAGTGCTGGCATGTTTTGCCGTCGCCGTCGCGTCGATGCCGGTCACGCACACCGCGTCCGCTCAGCCGGGACAAGCTGCGGTCGCGAGCGAAGGAGTGCAGCCGGCCCCCGCCGAGCTCCCGTCGCTGATTCCTTTCTGGACCAAGTACGCCTATTTCGTACCTTCGCGCTTCAGCGATCTTCCCGGATGGCGCGATGACAGCCTGGCAGAAGCATGGAAGGCATTTCGTGCGAGCTGTGCCGTGCTCGCGAACCGCGTCGCGTGGGTGGGGCCATGCGCGCGCTCAATTTCCGTGAACGCACGCAACGACGACGTCAGGAGTTATCTGGAGCGGGAGTTTTTACTTTATCAAATTCATAACAAGGACCAGTCGCCCGCCGGCGTCATCACCGGCTACTACGAACCGCTGTTGCGCGGCAGCCGTCGCTACGGCGACCCGTACGTTTATCCTGTCTACGGCGTTCCACAAGACTTGCTGTACCTCGATTCGCGCAGAATTCCGCGGACGCTCAGTGGCACACAGGTCTTTGCGCGCGTCGAGGGTCGCACCGTCACTCCCGTGTGCACCGGGTTCGCGGCCAGCGCTGCCTGCAAAGAACCGTACACGCTCGATGTCGCCGGTGCCAAGCCGGATATACGGGACAAGAAGTTGCGTGTGCGGATCGACGGGCAGCGCATCGTTCCGTATTACACCCGCGCCCAGATCGAGCAAGGCGTCCTTGCGATGACGCACGTCATCGTGTGGGTAGACGACGTCGCCGCCTTGTATTCGATGCAGGTTCAGGGTTCGGGAAAGGTTCGTTTGCCGGACGGACAGATCGTCCGTCTCGCTTACGCGGAGCAGAACGGCCATCCATTTTCCCCGCCTGTGCAGATCGCGGGCCGGAAGAGCGGGTCAAGGCCGGCAACGGTGTTTACAAGGGGTATCGAGATCCCGCTATCCGGCGTCGAGCGCGGCCAGGACCCGACGGCAGTCACCGATGCCGTTTTCGTAAACACGCCCATACTGCGCGGCGCGCGAGCTCCGGACGGAGCGGAACCCCGCACAAGTCTCGCTACCGCCCCCAAAGTCGCCGATGAGAACCTGCCGCCCGAGGTCGAACGCATGGTCGAGTTGTTGTTGAAGGGAAATGCGGATCCGCAGCGCATACCGCATACTTCGAAGACGGCGTCGTCGAAAGAAATAAGTCCTGCCGTCGCATCCGAACCGGCGCGCGTCAAATCCGACGCAAACTTGGTGCCAAAGTTCGCCAGCGCCGACAATCTGTCGGTCTTCAGCAGCGACCCCAGCTATGTATTCTTCCGGCAGATTCCCGACAGCGACGGCGGTCCCCTTGGGGCGCTCGGCGTGCCGCTCACCCCGGGTCGATCGGTGGCAGTGGACCCGCGCACGACGCCGTTGGGATTTCCCGTCTTCATTTCCACCGAGGGGCAAGGCGTCGGAACGCGGCTTAACCGTCTGGTTCTTGCACAGGACACCGGCGGAGCGATCCGTGGACCCGTACGCGCCGATTACTTCTGGGGCTTCGGGCCGGGTGCAGGCGCACGCGCCAGCCGCATGAAGGAGAATGGTCGCATGTGGTTATTGCTCCCGAAGGATTTGCAGATAAGCGTTGGCGCGCAGTTCAACACGCGCGGCGTGAGCGGCGCAGCGGGTGCTAGTGAAGCTGAATGCCTGGTTCCCGATCCCGAGCTATGTGTCGAGTGAGCTTCGCGAGGTCGCTAAACGGTACGGAAACTCCAAGGGTCCCGGGAGAGAAGATGAATGAACATTTTTGTAAGGACGGGTGGACCGTTCTTCAACGCAGCGGAATGTCGTGGAGATCAACTATGATGGCGAATCGCATCTTGGCTTTAGTGCTGCTCGCCGCTTCCTATTGCCTGCCGGCAGCGGCTCAGCAAATACTCCAGGGTCAGGACATCACCGAGTCCGCGCTGGTCGAAGCGTTGACGCCCGCGCCTGCTCCGTTGCTTACGCGCGGCCTCAACGCCGCCCCCGCAACCGCGCCGAAACCGGCCAAAGCGGCGCTGCTGATTACTTTCGAGACCAATGCGACCGCGCTCACTGCCGGTGCAAAGCGTGAACTCGATATCGTCGGTCGTGCGCTTAACACGAGCAAGCTCGCCGACTTCAATTTCGTGATCGAAGGCCACGCGGATCCGCGCGGCTCGGCAGAACGGAACCAGCGCCTGTCGGAGGGACGAGCAGCGGCGGTTCGTCAATATCTGGTTCAGAACCAGAGCGTGCGTAACGATCGGCTGAAGGCCGTCGGCAAGGGTGATCGCGAGCCACTGAACTCAAACAATCCCGCCGCGCCGGAAAACCGTCGCGTCGTGTTTGTGAACATGGCCCGTTAGTCGCTTGCGAACTAAACGTGCCTGCGGGCGGGCGTAATCGCCCCCGGCGTGCTCTGATCAACGGAACGACGAGGTGATGCCCGTGGCAACCGTAGACCGCAGTGGCTTCATGACAAAAGCAGCCGCCCTAGCGGGGCTCGTTTTGCTGCCCGCGATGCTTTGTGCCGGTTTCGCGCGGGCGGCCAACACCAACTCCGCCGTCGCCGCACTGGTGATGGAGTTGAGCGGGGTGACCAAGCCGCCATTGACGGTTCATCGGGAAGTTGCGCCTGGGACGAAAATTTCAATCGCGCCCGGCGCGCGCCTGTCGCTTCTTCACTACGCAACGTGTTCCATCGTTACGCTCACCGGCGGCACGGTCCAGGTGACCGAGCAGGGTTTGGAAGCCGCGGAAAGCAACATCGAGAGCAGGAAGCCCGGCCCATGCCCGCGCGTGCACAGGATTTCCCTTGGCGGCCCCGGCCCCTTGGGCGGCGGCATCGTTTCGCGCGGGCTATCGCACGATGAGTCGCAATATGCCGACGTGGCGTCGGATGGTTTGGTGGTCATCACCGGCGCTCGGGCGTCGAACGCAGTAACCGCCGACGTGTTCGATTGGAATCGAATGCTTGTCGAGGGCGATATTCCAATTCGCCAGGAGTCATTCCGGTTAAGCGGCCTCCTGCCGCCAAGGCGCCCCTACTTCATCAGTATTCATTTCCGTGGACGGAGCGAGCCGGTCGAGGTGCCGGTTTCGATTTCGGCTTCGAACGTGAAGGGTTTGCTGATACTCCGGCTCGAGTAAGCGGACGAAAGACCGGGATTGGACCTTCGCCGCCGGTATCGAGAGATCGTCATCCTCGCGGCGCTCCTCGCAGCCGCGATGCTGGCTCTCGTCACGGGCGGTCGCGTCGAGCTCGTCGATGGCTTTTTATACGATATTGCGATTGCCATTGCGCCGTTTCGATCGGCGCCGGCGGCCTCGAACGTCGTGGTCGTCGCCATCGATGAGAAGAGCCTTGCTTCTGAAACGCTGGCGTCCACTCCGCGAGTATTTTTCGGCCCTCATTACGCCGAGCTGCTCGATGGGCTGTTCCAGGGCGGAGCGAAGGCTGTCGGGTTCGACATCATCTTCAGCTACACCGCAACTCGCTTTCCGGCGATCGAACCCAGCTACGACGATGCGCTGCTCGCCTCGCTTGCCAAGTATCGCGACCGCGTGGTGCTCGCACGTACGGCCACGACCACGGTCGCCGAGCCGTTTGTAGCGGCCGTTTTCGACGCCAAGCGCGACGCCGGACGCGATGAACCTCTGGCCATTGCCTATTCAGAGCTTGTGCCGAGTGAAGACGGCGTTCAGCGATGGATCTATTCGCACTACACTGCCGCGGATGGCACGCGGCTGCCGACGCTTGCCGCGCGCCTTGCTGAAATTGCCGGTGGCTCTGGCAACGCGCCTCGATTCCTCCTTGCGCCGACGGCACCCTTGGAAAGCGTGCCGACCTATGCGATCGCCGATGTGTTGAGCTGCATCAAGTCCAGTCCCGAAACCGCAAGAGCAGCATTTGCGGACAAGGTCGTTCTGATCGGGAGCAATCTCGCGGAGGAGGACCGCAAGCGCGCTCCCGATCGATTCCTGAGATGGCCGTCGTCGTCATTCACGCGCTCCGACGGGTTCGGCTGCGGGCTGCATGCACTGGGTCCCTCCGCGCCGGACAGCGATTCCGTGCCAGGTGTACACATTCATGCCGCGGCCGTCGGCAGTCTGCTTGGCGGGACTGGTGTGACGCTCGTGCCGGGACCGGCGCGCGTCGCAGCGGCGACCTCCGCTGCGGTGATCTGCGCCAGCCTCGGATTGTTCTTGTCTCCCGTTATCGCGGTGGTCGCCTTGATCGGTTTTCTGGCGGCGCTCTTCGCAGGGTCAGTCATGGGCGTGGGAGTCGGCCATTGGCTCCCCGTCGCGGTCCCTGCCATCGCCGGGCTGTGCGCACTTCTCGGCGGGCAATTGGCGCGCTTCTTCGTCGAGGAGAGGAGGCGACGGCGCATGGAGAGCGCATTCGGCTGTTATCTCGCGCCGCAAATCGTTCGGCAGTTGTCCGAGGAAGGCAGCGATCTGCATCTCGGCGGTGAGGTTCGCGAGATCACGGTCATGTTTGCGGACCTGAGCAACTTCACGGGCATTTCCGACACCATGCCGCCCGCCGAGCTGATGGAGCTCACGAATCGATACTTCAAGGTCATTGTCGAGGTGATCGACGAGATGGGCGGATACGTCGACAAGTTCATTGGCGATTCAGTTATGGCGATGTGGGGAGCGCCCGCAAGCGCGTCCGACTCCGCGGCGCAAGCGCTGAACAGCGCCTTTCTGATCCAGCGGCGCGTCAGCGAGCTGAAGTCAGCCGCACGGGGCAGCGATTTCGCCAAGTTCGATGTGAAGATCGGGATCAGCTCCGGACCGGCGATCGTCGGCAACGTCGGGACGCCGCGCCGTTTGAGCTACACGGCGCTCGGTGCGACGGTCAACCTTGCCGCCAGGTTGGAGAAGGTGTGCGGCACCTTCGGTTGCTGCATCGTCGTCGACTCCACCACCATGGTCGCGCTCAAGGATCGCTATCTTTTCTGCGAGCTCGACGCGGTCACTTTGAAGGGCAAGCGGGCGCCCGTATCGGTCTACGAGGCGATCGCGCCGATCGGGACGGCGACGCCCGAACAGCGCCAGTACGTCTCCCGATACAACGCCGCGCTGCAATGCTATCGAAACGGCGATTCGGAACTGGCAGCGTCGATATGGATGGAGCTCGACGCTGCAATCGTTCGGCGCACGGTCGCTTCCGCGCCCGCGGTCATGGCGCAACGCGCGAAGACCGGCGACGCCGTATCGGCGCTTCCTTCCGGCTCCCAATGACGCGCGTTCACGGCGCGACTTGTTGTCTAGCTGCCGGCCTGGAGATCAGATCTTCGGCGGCAGGAAGATGAAATCCCCGGACTCGCCGCCGGCAAAGCGAATCGGCGCATATTCCGGCCGCTGCTCGAAGTTCATCTTGCGCGCGATATTGAGAACGCGTGCGGAGAGCACGTCGGAAAGCTGCCTGCCCAGGAGAAAATCCTGGTTCTCGGAGAGGATGTCGATGAAATTCTGTGCGAAGATGGAGTGCTTTCCGCCGCCTCCGTCCATCACCGGACTCACGCCGCCGCTCGTTAGCACTGTCCGCGAGGGTGACTTTGCAAGCTCCTTTAGCTGGTTCTGCCTTTCCTCTTCCGACAAGCCGGGCTGCAACTGGCCCATCGACGAGCGGGTCATCGCTCCGGAGTAACAGGAGTCGGCGACTACCAGGATATGCTTCGCCGACATCGTGTTCCAGGTTTCGGTGAGCGTTGAGTTTGCGATCCAGTTCGCGCTGCTGGAAGGGTCCGCATCGATGGGCAGCCAGTTTGCCAGCGAGTTCACGCGATCGATCTGGCCGTGGCCGGCGTAATAGACGAGAAGGTTGTCTTTTTCGGTGACGACCGCTCGCAGTTTGTTGAGTTCCTCCATGATTTCCCAGCGTGAGGCGTTGAGCAGCAGCGTGACGGTGAAGCCGTAGCGATCCTTGAGTAGCGCCGCGATATCCGACGCGTCCGCCTCCGGCGTGTTCAAACGCGGCAGCTTCTGATACTTCTGATTCCCGATCACGAGTGCGTAATACTTGCCCAGCCCGAGACTTTGGCCCGACAACCTGGGCGGCGCTGCGGCGACCGGCTTGACGATCGCCGCGTCCGGCTCCATGAAGAATTCGAGCGCCGCGCGCTTGCCTTGGCGATCGACGGCAACCATCGTCACGCGCGTCTTGCCGGCGCCCAGATCGACACTCGTCTTGAAGTAGCCCTCGCCATCGATGTCTTGAAGGACGTCGTTGGCCGTGAAAGACAGCAACCCGGCGGCCGCGGTGACACGTCCCACCACCGGCCGTGTGCCCACCCCGGAGCGCACCTTGACTGTCGCGGTATCGCGCGTGACGACGATCGGCGGATCGATGATTTGAATCGAAGGGGGCGCCATCGCCACGAGCTGCTTTGCCGGTTGCTGCCTGGGCGCTTCCGGCCTGAGCTCAAGCTTGCCGACTTTCTCCTTGTAGCTGGTGACGTCGGTCTCGAGCCGGGCGATCTCCTGCCTCTGCCGCGCAAACTCGGTCTTGCTTTTGTCGAGCTCTGCTTCGAGCGCCTTGATGCGCGCCGGGTCCGCCGGGGCGGGCGCGTTTTTTTGGCGCGCGATCTCCGACTGCATCGCATCCAGCCTGCGCTGGGCTTCCGCTGCGGTGTTTTTCTTGTCTTCGATTTCACGCTGGCTCTGCGCGAGTTGCCGCCGCGCCTGTTCCAGCTCTTGCCGCAGCGATGCGCTTTCGCCCTCCAGGCGCGCCAGGCGGGCTTTGAAGTCCTCGTTCGCCTGCTCGGACTGCGCAACCTGCGCTCGACGCTTTTCCAGCTCGGCTTCGCGTTCCTTGAGCAGCGATTCCAGCCTGCGGGTTTCCTCGGTGTTGCCCGCCGCTGCCGCCTGCAGCTTCTTCTGCGTCAGTCGTTCGATCTCCTGGCTCGATTTGAGACGCTCTTGATCGAGCGCGCGACGCGCCTTCTCGAGTTCCTGCCGCGTGCGCTCGAGCTCCTTGCGCAACACCTCCAGTTCCTCCTTGGACGCCGCGGCAGGAGCGCCGTCGAGGTTGATGTTGCCTTCGATTCCCGCGGCCTTGCGGTAAAGCTTCAGGGCGGTCGCTTGATCCTTCTGCACGCCTAGCCCCTGCTCGTACAGGAAACCAAGATTGATCAGCGCCCGCGGATAACCCTGGCCGGCTGCTTTCTGATACCAAAGCGCCGCGCTCGCATAGTCGGGCGCGACGCCCAGGCCCTTTTCGTATATCTCCCCGACGTTGGTCTGCGCGGCCTTGTCCCCGCCTTGTGCCGATGGGAGCCATACCTTCAGCGCGGTCGCGTAATTCGACCGGTCGTACGCGACGTATTCGCCGCCACGGATCGCGCAATCGGACCCGGTGGTCTTGGTCGCCCGGCGCGGCGCCATATACGTCACGCCGGTGCCAAGCTGACGCACCTGGCCGGGCAACAGGCAATCGACCACCAACAGCCTGTCTGCGTTCTGGCGATCGTCGATCAGGGCAACCGAGGAGCCGGGCGCGGCAAAGGACGACCCACAGCATGTGATGGCGCTAGCGACAAGAGCGAGACCAAAGCCCCGGGTGAGCCGTATCTGCTTCGCGCCGCGCGTGCAATGGTGCTTGATGGCCATCCAGAGGCAAATCAAGGAGCCTCCCGGCAGAGAGGCCCCGTCTCACCGGGAAAACGTCTCCTGGAGCTGGAATTGCTGCCGGAACTGGCGCTTGCGTTGGTATTCCTCATTGCATCACCCGCAATTGTCGCGATCTGAATCTCCGGCCGATGACCAAGCTTCGGGATTGACGGCGACCCGATCCTCTACCATTCTGCGTTGGGCGATATCAGATTGCAACCTGGAATACCGACGACATCGCCGAAGCTGTGCACAAATAACAACGATCCGAGATGCGGGGCCGTGGATTAGAGAGCCCTGCATTGACAGGACCCGCCCGTCCTTGCGATGCTCGCATCGAGAAGCTGCGTATTGGCTCAAATGCCAGAGCCACAACAGCGTTGAAACGGACGAGAATAAGCATCATGCAGCAACGCGAGTAGAGGCCTGTCGAGGGCTCGTTGCCGAGCCCACCGACGCATGGCCTGAACTTTCAGATTTCTTCAGGGGGAACACATTGAGATACACATCGTTCGGTCAATCATTGCGTGGGTTCGTTTGCGTAGCTTCTTGTTTCGCAGTGTCGGCGAGCGTGACCGGCCAGAACCTCACCAATTTGCCGGGGCTCACGGAACTTCAGAAACCCGTCGCCAAGGCAATCCAGGACGTCTGCGGACAGTTCAACACGCATGTGGCTACGTTCGGAAGCCCCAGTCTAAGTGGCACGCTTCAACAGAAGTTGTATTTTTCATGCCGCGCAATGGTGCAAACGGCCAACGACATTAAAACGCCGGGCGGACCAGCCACCGCGAATAGCTTGAAAATCGGCCCAGATCAACTGGCGACAGGCGTTCAAGATGTGGCGCCCGTACAGATGAATGCGCAGAAGCAGATTGGCGTCGAGGCCTCAAAAGGCAATCTACTGACTGCCAGGCTTTTCGACCTTCGCAGTGGCGCAAGGGGAGTTGTGGTCGGAATGGACGGCGTCAATAACTATCCTGTTAACGGTTCCGTGTCCACGGACAACGCCGTGGTCGCGACGGGCGGCGCCGCAAGCGCCGATTCGGACTTAAGTGCGCGTTACGGAGGTTTCGTCAATGTCAGCTACAACCGGGGAAATGTCGACCAAACCGTCCGCCAGGATGCGTATGATTTCGACGGTTTCAATCTTCTCGCCGGGGTGGATTACCGCGTCTCCGATACTTTCGTGGTCGGCGGAGCAGTAA
>DAIQRF010000029.1:0-12160 GCA_036786505.1 Casimicrobiaceae bacterium
GCCTATGGTTTCGCCGGCGCGCATTCGCAAGTTTCTCGAAGAGGTCACGCCCCATGGCTCAGTATTCGTTTACCGAAAAGAAGCGCATTCGCAAGAGCTTCGCCAAGCGCGCGAGCGTACTGCCGGTGCCGTTCCTGCTGGAAACTCAGCTTTCGTCGTATCGCGCCTTTCTGCAGGAGTTCACCGCCGCCGAATCGCGCAAGAACGAGGGCCTGCAGGCCGCGTTCACTTCGATATTTCCGATCTCCAGCCACTCCGGCAACGCAAGGCTGGAATTTGTCGGCTATTCGCTGCTGCCTCCCGCGTTCGACGTGACCGAGTGCCAGCAGCGCGGTCTGACCTACTGCTCCGCGCTGCGCGCCAAGGTGCGCCTGATCCTGATGGACAAGGAAGCACCGAAGGAGACGGTCAAGGAAGTGAAGGAGCAGGAGGTCTACATGGGCGAGATTCCGCTCATGACCGGCAATGGCTCGTTTGTGATTAACGGCACCGAGCGGGTCATCGTGTCGCAACTGCACCGCAGCCCCGGCGTTTTCTTCGAGCATGACCGCGGCAAGACACATAGCTCAGGCAAGCTCTTGTTTTCGGCGCGGGTCATTCCCTACCGCGGCTCGTGGCTGGACTTCGAATTCGACCCCAAGGACTACCTCTATTTCCGGGTCGACCGGCGCCGTAAGATGCCGGTGACAACGCTGCTGAAGGCGATCGGACTCACCCACGAGGACATCCTCAAGCAATTTTTCGCCTTCGACTCCTTTCAGCTAGCGAAGAAGGGCTCGCACATGGACCTCGTTCCCGAGCGTCTGCGTGGCGAGGTCGCCAGGTTCGACCTGCTGGGCAAGGACGGCAAGGTGCTGGTGCAGAAGGACAAGCGCATCACGGCCCGGAACATTCGCGACATCGCCGAAGGCGGCGTGAAGAAAATCGCGGTGCCGAACGACTATATCGTCGGCCGCACGCTGGCTGAGAACATCGTCAACAAGGACACCGGCGAGATCGTCGCGTCGGCGAACGACGAGATCACCGACGAGCTCTTAGAGAAGCTGCTCGAGGCCGGCGTTTCGAAGATCCACACCATTTACGTCAATGACCTCGATCAGGGGCCGTACATCGCGCAAACGCTGAAGACGGACGACACGCCGGATCAACTGGCGGCGCGGGTGGCGATCTACCGCATGATGCGGCCGGGCGAGCCGCCAACCGAGGATGCGGTCGAATCGTTGTTTCACGGACTGTTCTTCAACGAGGACCGGTACGATCTTTCGCCGGTCGGGCGGATGAAGTTCAACCGCCGCGTCGGCCGCGCCGAATTGCTTGGCTCGGGAACCTTGCACAACGACGACATCATCGCGGTGATCAAGATCTTAGTCGAGCTGCGCAACGGCCGCGGCGAGATCGACGACATCGATCACCTCGGCAACCGGCGCGTGCGCTCGGTCGGCGAGCTCTCGGAGAACCAGTTCCGCTCGGGCCTGGTCCGGGTCGAGCGCGCGGTCAAGGAACGCCTTGGTCAGGCCGAGAGCGACAACCTGCTGCCGCACGACCTGATCAACGCCAAGCCGATCTCCGCCGCGATCAAGGAGTTTTTCGGCTCGTCTCAGCTTTCGCAATTTATGGACCAGACCAATCCCTTGTCGGAGATCACCCACAAGCGCCGCGTCTCGGCGCTGGGGCCCGGCGGTCTCACTCGCGAGCGCGCCGGCTTCGAGGTACGCGACGTGCACCCGACGCACTACGGTCGGGTGTGCCCGATCGAAACGCCTGAGGGTCCGAACATCGGTCTCATCAACTCGCTGGCGTTGTATGCGCGAACCAACGAATACGGCTTCCTCGAGACGCCGTATCGCAAGGTCGTCAACGGCAAGGTGACCGACGAGATTCATTATCTGTCGGCGATCGAAGAGGGTGCCTTCGTGATCGCGCAGGCCAATGCGCAGCTCGAAAAGAACGGCAAGCTCAAGGACGAACTGGTCTCCTGCCGATGCAAGAACGAGTTCATGCTCTCCACCGCCGACAAGGTCCAGTTCATGGACGTGGCGCCGGCGCAGATCGTCTCGGTCGCGGCGTCGCTGATTCCGTTCCTCGAGCACGACGACGCCAACCGCGCGTTGATGGGCTCGAACATGCAGCGTCAGGCCGTCCCCTGCCTGCGCGCCGAAAAGCCGCTGGTCGGCACCGGCGTGGAGCGAACCGCGGCGGTCGACTCCGGCACTGCGGTGCTGGCTCGCCGGGGCGGCAAGGTCGATTACGTCGACGCCAACCGGATGGTCGTGCGCGTGCACGATACCGAGACGGCCGCCGGCGAAGTCGGCGTCGATATCTACAACCTCACCAAGTACACGCGCAGCAATCAGAACACCAACATCAACCAGCGGCCGCTGGTGAAGATCGGCGACATCATCGCCAAGGGCGACGTCATCGCCGACGGCGCGTCGACCGACATGGGCGAGCTGGCGCTGGGGCAGAACATGCTGGTCGCGTTCATGCCGTGGAACGGCTACAACTACGAAGACTCGATCCTCATCTCCGAGCGCGTGGTCGGCAATGACCGTTACACCTCGATTCACATCGAGGAGCTTTCGGTCGTCGCTCGCGATACCAAGCTCGGCCCGGAAGAAATCACCCGCGATATCTCCAGCCTGGGCGAGGCGCAGCTCAATCGTCTCGACGAGTCGGGCATCGTCTTCATCGGCGCCGAAGTCGAGGCCGGTGACGTGCTGGTGGGCAAAGTGACACCGAAGGGAGAAACCCAGCTCACGCCGGAGGAGAAACTGCTCCGTGCGATCTTCGGCGAGAAGGCCTCGGACGTGAAGGACACCAGCTTGCGCGTGCCCTCGGGCATCTCGGGAACGGTGATTGACGTGCAGGTGTTCACCCGCGAAGGCATCGAGCGCGACAAGCGCGCGGCGCAGATCATCGACGACGAGCTCAAGGGCTACCGCAAGGACCTGAACGATCAGCTGCGGATCGTCGAGAACGACGCTTTCGCGCGCCTGGAAAAGCTGCTGATGGGTAAGACCGCGAACGGCGGCCCGAAGCGGCTGGCGAAGGGCTCGCGCCTCACCAAGGAATACCTGGAAGGCACCAACCGCCACGACTGGTTCGACATCCGGCTCGCCAACGAGGAAGCCGCGCGTCAGCTCGAGGCGATGAAGGACTCGATCGGGCAGAGCCGCGTGCAGTTCGACCAGATGTTCGAGCAGAAGAAGAAAAAGCTCACGCAAGGCGACGAACTGCCGCCCGGCGTGCAGAAAATGGTCAAGGTCTATGTCGCCGTCAAGCGTCGCCTGCAACCGGGCGACAAGATGGCGGGCAGACACGGCAACAAGGGTGTGGTGTCCAAGATCGTTCCGGTCGAGGACATGCCGTATATGGCGGACGGGACGCCGGTCGATATCGTACTCAACCCGCTCGGCGTGCCGTCACGGATGAACGTCGGCCAGATCCTCGAAATTCATCTCGGATGGGCGGCGAAGGGATTGGGTCACCGTATTTCCGAGCTGCTCAAGGTGGAGAAGAACACCGCGGAAGTGCGCAAGTTCCTGACCAGGATCTACAACGGCACCGGCAAGCCCGAGGACATCGAATCGCTGGACGACCACGAGATCGGCGTGCTGGCCGAGAACCTGAAGGATGGCGTGCCGTTCGCAACGCCGGTGTTCGACGGCGCGACCGAGGCCGAGATCAAGGACATGCTGGAGCTCGCGGGCCTGCCGCGGTCGGGCCAGATCACGTTGCATGACGGCCGCACCGGCGAGGCATTCGACCGCCCGGTCACGGTCGGCTTCATGCACGTGCTCAAGCTGCATCACCTGGTCGACGACAAGATGCATGCGCGCTCCACCGGGCCCTACAGCCTGGTCACGCAGCAGCCTCTTGGCGGCAAGGCGCAGTTCGGTGGCCAGCGCTTCGGCGAGATGGAAGTGTGGGCGCTGGAAGCCTACGGCGCGGCGTACACGCTGCAGGAGATGCTCACGGTCAAGTCCGATGACGTCAATGGGCGGACCAAGGTCTACGAAAACATCGTCAAGGGCGAGCACAAGATCGAGGCCGGCATGCCGGAGTCGTTCAACGTGCTGGTGAAGGAAATCCGCTCGCTGGCGATCGACATCGACCTGGAGCGCTTTTAGATGCCACGCAAAGTAAACACCTACGTTGCGTGGGTCAGGCTACCCGAAAATCGGCGGCTCATTTGCCGACTGAGCCGCACGATTTGCGGCAGCAAGACTTGGGACTGCGGCAGTAACACAGGAGTAAGACGATGAAAGCATTACTGGATCTGTTCAAGCAGGTGACACAGGAAGAAGAGTTCGACGCCATCAAGACGGGCTTAGCCTCGCCGGAAAAGATCCGCTCGTGGTCGTACGGCGAAGTGAAGAAGCCGGAGACGATCAACTACCGTACGTTCAAGCCCGAACGCGATGGATTGTTCTGCGCCAAGATTTTCGGGCCGGTCAAGGACTACGAGTGCCTGTGCGGCAAATACAAGCGGCTGAAGCATCGCGGCGTCATTTGCGAGAAGTGCGGCGTCGAAGTCACGCTGGCGAAGGTGCGTCGCGAGCGGATGGGGCACATCGAGCTCGCCAGCCCGGTGGCGCATATCTGGTTCCTGAAGAGCCTGCCCTCGCGCATGGGCATGGTGCTCGACATGACCTTGCGCGATATCGAGCGCGTGCTGTACTTCGAAGCGTACGTGGTGACCGAACCCGGCATGACGCCGCTCAACCGCGCGCAGCTCCTGACCGAGGACGATTACCTGGCCAAGGTCGAGCAGCACGGCGACGACTTTTCCGCGGCCATGGGTGCCGAAGGTATCCGCGAGCTGTTGAAGGCGCTCGAGGTCAAGACCGAGATTGAAAAGCTTCGCAAGGAGCTCGAGACCACCGGCTCCGACACCAAAATCAAGAAAATCGCCAAGCGCCTGAAGGTGCTCGAAGCGTTCCACAAATCCGGGATCAAGCCCGAGTGGATGATTCTGGAAGTGTTGCCGGTGCTGCCGCCGGAGCTGCGTCCGCTCGTTCCTCTGGACGGCGGCCGCTTCGCGACGTCGGATCTCAATGATTTGTATCGTCGGGTGATCAACCGCAACAATCGTCTGAAGCGTCTGCTTGAGCTCAAGGCGCCCGACATTATCGTGCGCAACGAAAAGCGGATGCTGCAGGAAGCGGTCGATTCGCTGCTCGACAACGGCCGTCGCGGCAAGGCGATGACCGGCGCCAACAAGCGTCCGCTGAAATCGCTGGCCGACATGATCAAGGGCAAGGGCGGTCGTTTCCGCCAGAACCTGCTCGGCAAGCGCGTTGACTACTCGGGCCGGTCGGTGATCGTCGTCGGACCGCAACTGAAGCTCCACCAGTGCGGCCTGCCGAAGCTGATGGCGCTCGAGCTATTCAAGCCCTTCATCTTCAACAAGCTGGAGACGATGGGGCTGGCCACGACCATCAAGGCGGCGAAGAAGATGGTCGAGAGCCAGGAACCCGTCGTCTGGGACATCCTGGAAGAGGTGATCCGCGAACATCCGGTGATGCTCAACCGGGCGCCGACGCTGCACCGCCTGGGCATCCAGGCGTTCGAGCCGGTGCTGATCGAAGGCAAGGCGATCCAGCTGCATCCGCTGGTGTGCACGGCGTTCAACGCCGACTTCGACGGCGACCAGATGGCTGTCCACGTTCCGCTGTCGCTGGAAGCGCAGATGGAAGCACGCACGCTGATGCTCGCTTCCAACAACGTGCTTCTTCCTTCCAACGGCGAGCCGTGCATCGTGCCGTCGCAGGACATCGTGCTCGGCCTCTACTACGCCACACGCGAACTGATCGCCGCCAAGGGCGAGGGCATGTTGTTTGCCGACATCGCCGAAGTGGCGCGTGCCTACGAGTCGCGGCAGGTCGCGCTGCATGCCAAGATCACCGTGCGCATCAAGGAAGTGCTGGTCGCCGCCGATGGCGAGAGGACCGACAAGGTCACCCGCTATCAGACGACGGTCGGCCGCTCGCTGCTGTCCGAGATCCTGCCGGCCGGGCTGCCGTTCGAAACGATCAACCGGCCGCTCAAGAAAAAGGAAATCTCGAAGATCATCAACGCGAGTTTTCGCCGCTGCGGTTTGCGCGAGACGGTGATCTTCGCCGACAAGCTGATGCAGGCGGGATATTCGCTTGCGACGCGCGCCGGAATCTCCTTTGCCGCCGACGACATGCTGATTCCCGCGGAAAAGCACACGATCATCGAAAAGTCCGAGAGGGAAGTGAAGGAGATCGAGGCCCAGTACACCTCGGGCCTGGTCACGCAGGGCGAGCGCTACAACAAGGTGGTCGACATCTGGGGCCGTGCCGGCGACGACATTGCCAAGGCGATGATGAAGCAGCTCGGCACGGTGGAGGTCAAGGACCGCGACGGCAACATGGTCGAGCAGGAGTCATTCAACTCCATCTACATGATGGCTGACTCCGGTGCGCGCGGCTCGGCGGCACAGATCCGCCAGCTCGCCGGCATGCGCGGGCTGATGGCAAAGCCGGACGGCTCGATCATCGAGACGCCGATTACGGCCAACTTCCGCGAGGGCCTGAACGTATTGCAGTACTTCATTTCGACCCACGGTGCGCGCAAGGGTCTTGCCGACACGGCGTTGAAGACCGCGAACTCGGGCTACCTCACCCGCCGTCTGGTCGACGTGACGCAGGACCTGGTGGTCACCGAAGACGATTGCGGCACCAACAACGGCGTGGCGATGAAGGCGCTGGTCGAAGGGGGCGAAGTCATCGAGGCGCTGCGCGAGCGGATCCTCGGTCGCTCCGTCGCCGCGGACGTCGTCAATCCGGAAACGCAGGCGACGCTGTTCCACGCCGGCACCTTGCTCAGCGAAGACGAAGTCGAGCAGATCGAGGCGCTGGGGATCGACGAGGTCAAGGTGCGCACTCCCCTCACCTGCGACACGCGCTACGGCCTGTGCGCCACCTGCTACGGCCGCGATCTGGGCCGCGGGCACCTGGTCAACGTGGGCGAGGCGGTCGGCGTTATCGCCGCGCAGTCCATCGGCGAGCCGGGCACGCAGCTCACCATGCGGACCTTCCACATCGGTGGCGCCGCGTCGCGTACCGCTGCGGCGTCGCAATTGGAAAGCAAGTCCGCGGGCGTCGTGCGCTTCTCCGCAGCGATGCGCTACGTCACCAATGGCAAGGGCGAGCTGATCGTCATTGCCCGCTCGGGCGAAGTCATGATTCACGACGACAACGGCCGCGAGCGCGAGCGGCATAAGGTCCCCTACGGCGCCACGATGCTGGTCAAGGACGGCGACACGGTGAAAGCGGGCAAGGTGCTGGCGACCTGGGACGCGACGTCGCGCCCGATCATCACCGAGTACGCGGGCCGGGTGAAGTTCGAAAATGTCGAAGAAGGGGTCACCGTCGCCAAGCAGGTCGACGAAGTTACCGGCCTGTCCACGCTGGTGGTGATCGACCCGAAGCGTCGCGCAGGTGCGGCGGCGAAGGGTGTCCGGCCGCAGGTGAAACTGCTTAACGACCGCAGCGACGAAGTGAAGCTGGCCGGATCCGACTTGCCGGTCAATATCACGTTCCAGCTGGGATCGATCATCACCGTCAAGGACGGCCAGGACGTGGCTGTCGGCGAGGTGCTGGCGCGGATTCCACAGGAGACGTCCAAGACGCGCGACATCACCGGGGGCCTGCCGCGAGTGGCGGAGCTGTTCGAGGCGCGCGCGCCGAAGGACGCGGGCACGCTGGCGGAAGTCACCGGCACGGTGTCGTTCGGTAAGGACACCAAGGGCAAGCAGCGGCTGGTCATCACCGATTTGGACGGGGTCGCTCACGAGTACCTGATCCCGAAGGACAAGCACGTCACCGCGCACGACGGGCAGGTGGTGAACAAGGGCGAATCCATCGTCGACGGCCCGGCGGACCCGCACGATATCCTGCGGCTCCTGGGAGTCGAGGCGCTGGCGCGCTACATCACCGACGAAGTGCAGGACGTCTATCGTCTGCAGGGCGTGAAAATCAACGACAAGCACATCGAGGTGATCGTGCGGCAGATGTTGCGCCGCGTGCAGGTCCAGGATGCAGGCGACACGCGCTTTATCCCGGGCGAGCAGGTTGAGCGATCGGACTTGCTGGACGAGAACGATAAGGTGTTCGAGCACGGCGGCGTGAAGGGCGGCGCGGACGCCAAGCGGCCGGCGACGTACGAGCACATGCTGCTGGGGATCACCAAGGCGTCGCTATCGACCGATTCGTTCATCTCGGCGGCCTCGTTCCAGGAGACGACGCGCGTGCTGACCGAAGCCGCGATCATGGGCAAGAGGGACGAGCTGCGAGGCTTGAAGGAAAACGTCATTGTCGGCCGGCTGATTCCTGCGGGAACCGGTCTTGCCTTCCATAACGCGCGAAAGAAGCAGAAAGCGGGGGGTGTACCCGAAGTGGCGCCGGTAGGCATCACGTTGGAGGCGCCGGCCGCGGAAATCAGCGCCGACGCAGCCTGACCGAGGCGAAGGTGCCGGACCGCAACGGGGGTCCCCCGCAGGGGCTCCCGTTCGTTTTTGGGCGGGGAATACATTGACAGGACACGCCTAGTGCCTTAAAATCGAAAGTCTTTTCTCCAACCGGGTCAGCCAGCCAAAACAGGCTCGCGCCGGCCGGTGGGGGGTGTGCGTACCCGGTCGCCATCGACTTGGATGAGTCGACCGAGGCGCAACGAGAGTGGCCTGGGCAGACGATGCTCAAGGCCACTTTGATTTGTGTGCAGCGAAAGCATTTTGCGAAAGCATTTTATTTGGCCGCGGCGTTCAAGGCATTACGGTCTTTAAGCAAAAAAACGCGAATAGCGCGAACAAGAAGCGAACGGGCGACGAAGTGGCAAATAAGTGGCAAATAAGTGGCAAATAAGTGGCAAATGAGCGACAAACGAGCGGAAAAAGAGTATGCCAACGATCAATCAGCTAGTGCGCAAGGGCCGTGTAGCTCCGGTGTCGAAGAGCAAGGTACCGGCGCTGAAGCGCAGTCCGCAAAAACGCGGTGTCTGCACGCGCGTGTACACGACGACGCCGAAGAAACCGAATTCGGCGTTGCGCAAGGTCGCGAAGGTGCGGCTGACCAACGGATTCGAAGTCATCAGCTACATCGGCGGCGAAGGCCACAACCTGCAGGAGCACTCGGTGGTCCTGATCCGCGGTGGCCGCGTAAAGGATTTGCCGGGCGTGCGCTACCACATGGTGCGCGGCGCTCTCGATACCGCCGGCGTGAAGGATCGCAAGCAGTCGCGGTCGAAGTACGGCGCCAAGAAGCCCAAGGCCGCTTGATTTTTGGTTGATTTTTCCGCGACGAATCAGCCGGCTCTGCCGGGGATTCGTCGGTGATGCGAGCCGGGCGAAAGTAGGTTTTCACTTTCGCCCGAATAAACGTAGACCGGGCGAAAGTAGGTTTTCACTTTCGCCCGAAACGGAGTTCTGATGCCCCGACGCAGAGAAATTTCAAAGCGCGAGATCCTGCCGGATCCGAAGTATTCGAACAGCGATGTCGCAAAGTTCGTGAACGTGCTCATGAGCCAGGGCAAGAAGTCGGTTGCTGAGCGCATCGTCTACGGCGCGTTCGAGTCCATCGCCAAGAAGGGCGGCAAGGATCCGCTGGAAGTTTTCAACCAGGCGCTCTCCAACGCCAAGCCGATGGTCGAGGTCAAGAGCCGCCGCGTCGGCGGCGCCAACTTCCAGGTGCCGGTCGAGGTGCGCCCGGTGCGCCGTGTCGCACTCGCCATGCGCTGGCTGCGGGAAGCCGCGCGCAAGCGGGGCGAGAAGTCGATGGGGCAGCGGCTCGCCGCGGAATTGAGCGAGGCAGCGGAAGGGCGCGGTGGCGCGGTAAAGAGACGCGAGGAAGTGCATCGCATGGCCGAAGCGAACAAGGCCTTCTCGCATTTCCGCTTCTAAACGGACAACGTGAACCAGCGGCGCAGGACTCGAGTGGCACTACCCTGCAACGCGATTTTGGACAGTGACATAAAGTGGCAAGAACGACTCCCATCGAGCGCTATCGGAATATCGGCATCAGTGCCCACATTGATGCCGGTAAAACCACGACCACCGAGCGCATTCTTTTCTACACCGGTGTCTCGCACAAGATAGGCGAAGTGCATGACGGCGCGACCGTCATGGATTGGATGGAGCAGGAGCGCGAGCGCGGCATCACGATCACGTCGGCGGCCACGACCTGCTTCTGGAAAGGGATGCAAAACAACCATCCCGAGCATCACATCAACATCATCGACACGCCGGGGCACGTCGACTTCACCATCGAGGTCGAGCGCTCGATGCGCGTGCTGGATGGCGCATGCATGGTCTACGACGCCGTCGCCGGTGTGCAGCCGCAGTCGGAAACGGTGTGGCGGCAGGCGAACAAATACAAGGTCCCGCGCCTCGCGTTCATCAACAAGATGGACCGCCAGGGCGCGGAGTTCTTCAAGTCCTACGACCATATCAAGACCCGGCTGAAGGGCAACCCGGTTCCGATCCAGATACCGGTCGGCGCGGAAGAAAAATTCGAAGGCGTGATCGACCTGGTCATCATGAAGGCAATTTACTGGGACGACGCGACGCAGGGCATGAAATACGAACTGCGCGAGATCCCCGCGGAGTTGGTCGAAGAAGCCAAGAAGTGGCGCGAAAAGATGGTCGAGGCAGCGGCGGAGGCCGACGACGAGCTGACGCACAAGTATCTCGAGGGCCACGACCTCTCGGTCGAGGACATCAAGCGCGGGCTGCGTATTCGCACCATCAAGAACGAGATTGTGCCGATGCTCTGCGGCAGCGCGTTCAAGAACAAGGGCGTGCAGGCGATGCTCGACGCGGTCATCGACTACATGCCGTCGCCGGTCGACATCAAGCCGGTCGAAGGCGAGAACGATGACGGCAAGCCGGAGTCGCGCAAGGCGTCCGACTCGGAGCCTTTTTCGGCGCTCGCGTTCAAGATCATGACCGATCCCTATGTCGGTCAGCTGACGTTCATCCGCGTGTATTCGGGCGTGCTGAATTCCGGAGACACCGTCTACAACTTGGTGCGCGGACGCAAGGAGCGCATTGGCCGCCTGCTGCAGATGCACGCCAATCAGCGCGAAGAAATCAAGGAAGTCCGTGCCGGCGACATCGCCGCGGCGGTGGGCCTGAGGGAAGCGTCGACCGGTGAAACGCTGTGCGATCCGGGCAAGGTCATCATGCTCGAGCGGATGGAATTTCCCGAGCCCGTGATTTCGCAGGCGGTCGAACCCAAGACCAAGGCTGATCAGGAAAAGATGGGCCTCGCGCTCAATCGGTTGGCGCAGGAAGATCCGTCATTTCGCGTGCACACCGACGAGGAATCGAGTCAGACGATCATCTCCGGGATGGGCGAGCTGCACCTCGAGATCATCGTCGACCGCATGAAGCGCGAGTTCGGCGTCGAAGCCAATGTCGGCAAGCCGCAGGTGGCGTACCGCGAAGCGATCAAGAAGCCGGTGCAGATCGAAGGCAAGTTCATCAAGCAGTCGGGCGGACGCGGCCAGTACGGCCACGTGTGGCTGAGATTGGAGCCGCAGGAAGCGGGCAAAGGCTTCGAGTTCGTCGATGCGATCAAGGGCGGCACCGTGCCGCGTGAATATATTCCGGCGGTCGAGAAGGGCTTACGCGAAACGCTGCCGAACGGCGTGCTTGCCGGCTTTCCGGTCGTCGACGTGAAAGTTACCTTGTTCGACGGCAGCTATCACGACGTCGACTCGAACGAAAACGCGTTCAAGATGGCCGCGTCGATGGCGTTCAAGGACGGCATGCGCCAGGCGACGCCGGTGCTGCTCGAGCCGATGATGGCGGTTGAGGTCGAGACGCCCGAGGATTTCATGGGCAATGTCGTCGGCGACCTGTCGGGACGGCGCGGGATGATCCAGGGCATGGAAGACGTGGTTGGCGTCAAAGTAATCAAGGCCGAGGTGCCGCTGTCCGAGATGTTCGGCTACTCGACCACGCTGCGCTCGCTGTCGCAGGGACGCGCGACGTACACGATGGAGTTCAAGCATTACACCGAGGCGCCGAAGACCGTCGCGGAAGCGGTGATCAACAAGAAAACGTAGGCGAGCGAAAGTACACCCCTACTTTCGCTCGGATTAATTTGGACTCGAATCGCAGGCGGAGCCTGAC
>DAIQRF010000268.1:0-2874 GCA_036786505.1 Casimicrobiaceae bacterium
CGCTGAATCTGACGCCCTATCTCGATCGCAAGCCGCGGGATCTTTCAGGCGGGCAACGCCAGCGCGTCGCGATCGGGCGCGCCATCGTGCGCGAGCCGAAGGCGTTTCTGTTCGACGAGCCGCTGTCGAACCTCGACGCCGCGCTGCGCGTCCAGATGCGCATGGAAGTCACCAAACTGCAGAAGCAGCTCGGGACCACCGCCGTTTACGTCACCCACGATCAGGTCGAGGCCATGACCATGGCCGACAAGATCGTCGTGCTCAATGCGGGCGGCATCGAACAGTATGGTTCGCCGCTGGAACTGTATGAACGCCCTGCCAATCTGTTCGTCGCCGGCTTCATCGGCTCGCCGAAGATGAATTTCGTATCCGGCGAGGCAGCCAGCCAGCATGGCGCCGACACCATCGGCATCAGGCCCGAACACCTGAAGATCGGCAAGGAGGGAGAAGGCTGGCCCGGGACCGTGTCGGTCGCCGAGCATCTTGGCAGCGATACTTTTCTCTATGTCGATGCCGGCAAGCTTGGATTGCTCACATGCCGCTACGTCGGCGAACTGGATCTGAAAGCCGGTGACCGCGTCTGGCTGGTGCCGGATCCAGCCCGCTTGCACCGCTTCGACACGGAGGGCAAGGCCATCCGGAGCTGACCGCTGGCGCGACGCGTCAGCTGCCTCGATCGGATTTTTCGCGACAACAAGAAGACAAGAGAGGTCGCGCCGAGAAGCCCACGTCGTGGAGTTGGGCAGCCGCTTCGGCGGCACCCAATCGGTTGCGAGCCGATTTGCGAACAGGATGAACAAGAAGATGTATCTGGAAAAATTCAGACTTGGCGGCCGCGTTGCCGTCGTTACCGGCGGCGGGCAGGGTATTGGGCTCGCATGCTCGGAAGCGCTTGGCGAGGCAGGGGCCAGGATCATCATCGCCGATCGGGATCCGAAGGTGGCCGAGACCGGTTGCGCCAGACTGAGGGCGATCGGCTATGAAGCCGAGGTCGTCATCATGGACGTGACGGATTCCAGGCGCGTCTCGGAAGTGGCGGATCAACTCGCGGCCCGGTACGGAAAGATAGATATCCTGGTCAACAATGCCGGTGTCGCGCGCAGCGAGACACCGGCCGAAACGGTGACCGATGAGCATTGGCTGAGCGTCGTCGACGTCAACCTCAACGGCACCTTCTGGTGCTGCCGCGCCTTCGGCAAGCACATGCTTGGTGCAGGATCGGGCGCCATCGTGAATATCGGGTCGATGTCCGGCTTCATCGTCAACAAGCCGCAGGAGCAATCCTATTACAATGCCTCCAAGGCCGCGGTGCACCATCTCACCAAGTCGCTCGCGGCCGAGTGGGGCGCCCGCGGCGTACGTGTCAATGCGGTGGCGCCGACCTATGTCACGACGCCCCTCAATGCGTTCGTCAAGAACAATCCGAAGATGTATGATGCCTGGATCGGCGGTACGCCGATGGCCCGGCTCGGGGAGCCCGACGAAGTTGCGTCCGTGGTGCTGTTTCTCGCGTCGGACGCCGCCAGTTTGATGACCGGAAGCGTCGTTCTCGTCGATGGAGGCTACACCTGCTGGTAGGCTTGCGCGGATCGTGAATGGGACTGGAATGAAGCAGGCGTTCATCGGTGTCGACGTTGGAACATCGAGCGCGCGCGCCGGTGTGTTCGACGAGTCGGGAATGTTGCTGGCGACGGCGAGACACCCGATCACGACCTGGCATGAGGCTGGCAGCGTCGTCGAACAGTCGTCTACTGATATATGGGCGGCGTGCGTCGCTTCGGTGCGAGCGGCGATGGCGGATGCAGCACTTCCTGCTTCCGCCGTCAAAGGCATCGGCTTCGATGCGACCTGCTCTCTGGTGGTGCTCGACGCCGGCGGCAATCCGCTGACGGTCAGCACGTCGGGCGACGCACGCCGTAACGTGATCGTATGGATGGACCATCGCGCGACCGCCGAAGCCCGCCTGGTCAATGACACCCATGACGACGTTCTTCGCTATGTCGGCGGCTCGATTTCGCCGGAAATGGAGATTCCCAAGCTGCTGTGGCTGAAGCGTCATTTGCCGTCGACCTACCATGCCGCCGGCCATTTCCTTGATCTCGCCGACTATCTCTCGTTTCGGGCGACCGGGTCGACGGCGCGTTCCACCTGCACGGTGACGTGCAAGTGGAATTTTCTCGCGCACGAACAGCGTTGGAGCGGCAGCTATTTCGAGCGCATCGGTCTGGGCGATCTCGCCTCGGACGGCTACGCGAAAATCGGAAAAGACATCGTAGCACCAGGTACTCCGCTGGGGGCCGGTTTGACTGGATTGGCCGCGTTCGATCTCGGTCTGCTCGAGGGAACGCCGGTCGGAGCTTCGCTGATCGATGCCCATGCCGGCGGCGTCGGCACGATCGGGGGACGGGTAAAGTCCAATGATTCAGTCGATGTCTGCGGCCGTCTTGCCTACATCATGGGAACCTCGGCCTGCATCATGGCGACCACGGTCGAGCCTCGCTTCGTTCCGGGTGTGTGGGGCCCTTATTATTCGGGCATGGTTCCCGGCTTCTGGCTCAACGAAGGCGGTCAATCGGCGGCAGGTGCTGCCATCGATCATCTGGTCAAGTCGCATCCTGCCTATCGCGAGGTCCTCGCGGCAGCGCGGGCCGCCGGCATGGAGGTTCTGGAATTCCTCGAGCGACGCATCGTCACGCGTTCGGCAGACCCAGGACGCGCGGCTTTTTGTGCCCGCGATGTCCACGTTCTTCCCGAATTTCTCGGCAACCGTTCGCCGTTCGCCGATCCCGACTCGCGTGCGATTGTCGCCGGTCTGGATCTCGATGCCGATATCGGCTCGATGGAGCGGCTATTCGTGGCGGGACTGTGTGGCCT
>DAIQRF010000030.1:0-12054 GCA_036786505.1 Casimicrobiaceae bacterium
GCTTCACGTCGCGCTCGAGATCAGCGAAGCGCAGCAGCGGCACGCCCGATTGGCGCGCACCGAGAAATTCGCCCGGACCGCGAATCAGCAAATCCTGTCGCGCGATCTCGAACCCATCGCTGTTCTCGTAGATCACTTTGAGCCGCGCCTTGGCCATCTCCGACATCGGTTCTTCGAACAGCAATACGCACACGCTCTCGTCGGCGCCGCGCCCGACGCGGCCACGCAACTGGTGCAGTTGCGCCAGGCCAAAACGCTCCGCGTGCTCGATCACCATCATCGACGCGTTCGGAACGTCGACGCCGACTTCGATCACCGTCGTCGCAACCAGCACCTGCACTTCCCCGCGCACGAAGGCGGCCATGGCAGCCGCTTTTTCGTCAGGCTTCATTCGCCCGTGCAACAGCCCCACCGTCAGTTCGGTGAGCGTGGCGGTCAGTTCGGCGTGCAGCGCAACCGCGGTCTGCAGCTCCAGCTTTTCCGATTCCTCGATCAGAGGACACACCCAGTACACCTGCCCGCCCTTGGCGTAGACCTTTCGCACGCGCTCGACGATTTCGGCGCGCCGCCGCTGGCTCACCAGCCTGGTCGCGACTGGCGTGCGCCCCGGCGGCATCTCGTCGATCACCGAAACATCGAGGTCGGCGTAGAAGCTCATGGCCAGCGTACGCGGGATCGGCGTCGCGCTCATCATCAGTTGATGCGCGTCGCCGATGCCCTTCTGGCGCAGGGCAAGACGCTGCACGACGCCGAAGCGATGTTGCTCGTCGACGATGGCCAGACCCAAGCGCGGCAGCGTCACCACGTCCTGGAAAAGCGCATGGGTGCCGACCGCGAGCTGCGCTTCGCCGCTGGTAATCGCGGCCAGCGCCTTCTTGCGTTCCTTCGCCGGCAGCCCGCCGGACAGCCACGCGATATTCACCGGCAACCCGTCGAGCCACGCCAAAAGCTTGCGGTAATGCTGCTCGGCGAGGATTTCGGTCGGGGCCATGAAGGCGACCTGGAATCCCGACTCGATGGTCTGCAGCGCCGCCAGCGCGGCGACGACGGTCTTGCCGCTCCCGACATCGCCTTGCAGCAGGCGCTGCATCGGCTCGCCGCGCGCCAGGTCGCGCCGGATTTCGGCGCCGACGCGCTGCTGCGCGCGCGTCAGCGCAAAAGGCAGCCGCTCGCGCAATGCATTCGTCAGCGAAGCGTTACCCGGCATCCGCGGCGCCTTGCGTTTGGAACGCGCGCGGCGATGCATCTTGAGCGATAGCTGCTGAGCGAGCAGCTCATCGAACTTGAGCCGCGTCCATGCCGGGTGCACACGCTCGTCAAGTGCCTGCTGCGACGCGTCGGTCGGCGGATCGTGCAGATACGCGATAGCTTGCGCGAATCCCCACAACCGCCGCGGCTCGCGCGTCCACGGCGGAAGCGTTTCGCCGAGATGCGCCGGATCGCGCTCAAGCGCGCGATGCACCAGCTTGCGCAGTGCGTCCTGCGCCAGACCCGCGGTGGTCGGATAGACCGGCGTCAAGCGGTCCGGCAGCGGCGTTCCGACATCGATGATCTGAAATCCCGGATGAACCATTTCCAGACCAAAAGTGCCTTCGCGAACGTCACCGAAGGCGCGGACCCGCTTGCCCGGAGCGAGCGCCTTGCGCTGGCTGGGATAGAAGTGAAAAAACCGCAGCACCAATTGCGCATCGCCCTCCTCGATCAGGCATACGAGCTGCCGCCGGCCGCGATATTGAATGTCGCAATGGACGACGGTGCCTTCGACCTGCCACGCCTGGCCCGCTTTTACCGCGCCGAGCGGGCAAAGATGGGTGCGATCCTCGTAGCGCAACGGCAGATGCAGCACGAGATCCTGCTCCTGCCTTACGCCGATGCGCTCCAGCTTGTCGGCAAGCGTGTTGCCCGACTTGGGCTGCTCCGATTTCGGCTCCCGCGCCTGGGGCTCCTTGGTGGCAGCCGATTTTTTGCTCGCCACGCCGTGGGCGCTACGTCGACTGGAGCGCGAGCACGCCGTCGACCTCGATTCGGCCGGCCTTGGGCAGTGCCGCCACCTGATACGTCGCGCGCGCAGGATATGGCTGCCTGAAGCGAGTGGCCATGATCTCGTTGACCTTGGCGAAGTCGCCGAGGTCGACCAGCAGCAGCGTCAGCTTGACGATATCGTCGAGCGATCCGCCCGCCGCCGCGGCCACCGCCTGCAGATTGTCGAGCACCTGCCGTGTTTGCGCCTCGATCCCATCGCGCAGGTTTCCCGTCGCGGGATCAAGGCCGAGCTGGCCCGAAAGATAAACGGTGTTTCCGGCGCGAATCGCCTGCGAATACGGACCGATCGCCGCCGGGGCACTGCCGGTGTCGATGACTTCTTTGCGCATGTGCGAGCTCCTTGATCGATCGCGAGGTGTTTGGGTTGCATGTCGCCCGCCAGCGCGGATTCGCGGCCTCGCATCCAACTTGCCAATGCGAGCGGGACCTGGCTCGCCGCTCACACCGCCGTCGCGTTTAAGAACGGCAAATATAGCAGTCCCGCGCGATGACGGCGAAGAAAGTCTAATGGACCGTACCAGCCGAAGCGGTAGTGAGCGCAGCGTTCTGGCGCCGCGATCCGCGTCGAGCGCAAGGCGCCGAAGCGAAGCAAGGGTAGGCCCCCTTGCGAGCTTCGGCAACGCCGCGATCGGCGTGGAGCGCAAGCCAGACACTACCGATTTGGCTGGTACGGTCCACTAATGTTCGACCGCGTGCCCCGCCTGGATCCACGCGTCGATCCCGCCATGCAGCGGGCGGATGCGCTTGAATCCGATTTTCCTGAGCATCTGCGCGACCTTGACCGCAGTGGCCTCGTTCGGACACGCGCAATAGACGATGACCTCGCCGTCGACCGGAACGCCTTCGAAGCCTTCCGCGATCTTCTGCATGTCGATCGTCCGCGCGCCCGGGATGCGTCCGGTCGACGCCTGCATCAGCGGCGAACGCACGTCGACGATCGCGTTGATTTTGCTTTCGTCCATGAGCGTGCGTAACTCATCGACCGACACCCGGTCCATGCGCAGCTGTTTGACGAACATGCGCCGGCGCCACCACTTGACCGCGATCCAGACCACGAAGCCGCCAATCACCAGCATCAGTCCGTATTGGCCCAGCGCGCTCAGCGTCGCCATGACCTCAGCGATCGCATCGCGGAAGATGTAGCCGAGGCCGACGCCCACACCGACCCAAAGGCCGGCGCCGATGGTGTCGAAGAGGACGAAAATCGCATAGCGAAGGCGCATCGCACCGGCGAGCGCGGTCGCCACCGACGCGAATCCGGGGACGAACTTGGCGAACAGCATCGACGTCGCGCCGAAGCGCTGAAAAATGGACTCCGTCTGGCGAACGCACGAATCAGGCGAAAGCGACACCTTGCACAGGGTTCCCAGGATGCGAACGCCGAATTTCCTGCCGGTCAGGTACCACCCCGTGTCCGCGATCAGCGCCGCAGCGATGCCGACCACTACTAGCTGCCACAGCGGCCTGCCACCCATGGCGGCATAGGCGCCTGCAACCATCAATGCGGGATAGGCCGGTACCGGTAGCCCGGCCTGAAGCGCGAGTACGTTGAGGAATACGAACCCCACCCCGTACTGCTGAATCATGATGATCAGAAAATTCATCTTTGATGTCCCAAGGACCGGTCGCGTGCGGGCCGGCCAATCTTACGCAGCCGCCGGATCGAGATTGGCGAGACACTGTTGCTCCAACGGTCGAGTGATATAGTTTACGGCGGAGCGCGGTCTGGCTATAATTTTACGTCTGTGGGGACGTAGCTCAGCTGGGAGAGCGTCGCGTTCGCAATGCGAAGGTCGAGGGTTCGATCCCCTTCGTCTCCACCAATGACCCCAAACCGACAATTCTCGGTCGGTGTCCAAAACCATGCGAACAAGTCGCTAACTTGCACTATGGGCCGTGCGGCGAGGTCTGCAACGAATTTCACAGCACGCCGAGCGGCGTTCCGTCTAAATGGCTGCGACTGACTGCCGTTCCGGAACTCCTTTGCGATTGGCCTCCTCCCACCGTCCGCGCCGGCCGTAATCGCGCACCACCGCGTCGACCATGGCGTCGACCGCGGCGGTATTGCGCACATCGATTTGAACCGACGTCGCTTTTCCGCCAGCGCTCGAGTTCCCGGGACACCCGCAGTCCAGTCGTGGTCTAATGTCGCGGCGGACGCAATCGCTTTCTGGAACCCCATGTCCACATCCCCGGAATCTTCCGTACAAGTCGACGACGCTCCGACAGCCGTGCCGGCGCCCACTGTAGCGCACGTGTCCGTCAAGGTGCGCAGCAACGCGATTGTCGTGCTCGCGCTCATCGCCGTAGTGGTGTTTCTGCATTGGGCGCAAGCCGTTTTCATTCCCATTACGTTTTCCGTATTCTTGAGCTACGCATTGACGCCGATCGTCAACTGGCTGCAGAGAAAGGCGAAGCTGCCCAAAACGGTGGGGGCGGCCGTGACGCTGGCCGTCATTCTGGGCGCAGTGGGCTGGGGTCTCAACTCGCTGCAGCCCGAGGCACTGGGCGTTTTGGACATCGTGCCGCGCGCCACCCAAAAGTTCAGCATCGCGATGCGCGGCAACCCACGCGAGCATGGGGGCGCAGTGGAGAAGATGAAAAAAGCGGCAACCGAAATCGAAAAGGCCGCCAACACCGCCGGGACCACCACGACCACGACCACCACCACGACGACAAGCAGTGCAGGCCCGCCGCTACGGCCGGCGCCCGATGCGTCGAGTTTCAAGGTGCGCGATTACGTGCTGATGGGCACCGCCAGTTTCATCGCCGGCATGGGCCAGCTCGTGGTCGTGACCGCGCTGGTGTATTTTCTGCTTGTCGCGGGCGACAGTTTCCGCCGGACGCTGATTCGGATCAGCGGCGATTCATTGACGAAAAAGAAAATCACCGTGCAGATTCTCGATGAAATCGATCTGCAGATTCAGCGTTATCTCCTGGTGCAGATCGTGAGCAGCGCACTCCTGGCCCTGGTGATCTGGGTGGCATTTGCATGGATCGGACTCAACAACGCGGTGTTCTGGGCCTGCGTCGGCGGCGTGTTGCATTTGATTCCCTATGCCGGCCCGACCGCGCTGGTGGTCATCACCGCCCTAGTGGCGTACGTCCAGTTCGATACCTTGCAACCGGTGGCGATGGTCATCGGCGTCACTTTGGCGCTGGTCGGCGTGATCGGGCTCCTGCTGGTGCCATGGCTCACGCAACGGGTCGGGCGGATCAACGCCGTGATTGTCTTCGTAGCACTGCTTTTCTGGGGCTGGCTGTGGGGCGTGTGGGGCCTTTTGCTCGGCGTGCCGATCGTGATGGCGATCAAGGCCGTGTGCGAGCGGGTCGAGGACCTGCGGCCAATCAGCGAGTTTCTGGGCTGCGAGGAAAAGAAATCCGTGCGGGCGCCGTCGGAAGTCGTCGATGTGCCCAGCGTAAAGTAAGCTAAAATCCCGCGACCGGAAACGACCACCCGCTCATCTCGGCGTGGCGCGCCGATCGGTCCACCTTGGCTCCAGCGCTTCGCCGTGCTAACCGCGGTGCAAACGCGTAGCGTCGCGCGGGAATGCACCGGCTTCAACGCCGCACGCATCAGCGACGCCGCGCCGGCCGAAATAGCGGCAGCAGTCGGCGCGGCCACGGACGCGACCTGCCTTTCGCCGCACTAATACTGCTGCGAGGTTGGCGTACGTCTGCCGGACGATGTCGGATTCGCCGCGCTTGCCGCCGCTTTTTTTCAGCTTTTCGAAATCCTTGAAGGCCTTTTGCGCCTTTTTGTGATCGGCCACCAGCATGCCGATCGCGTCCATTTTCACGGCGGGTTTTCTTGCAGCAGCCATTTTTTCATTCCGTTCAAAGTTCGGATTTATCAGAACCAAGGGCGATTCAGAAAGACGGGTCAAACATCATAGCGGGCGTGCAATCGCGGTTTCGTAACGGCGCAAGTGGTGGACGCGATGAATGTGTCCCGCGCCCAACCAGCCGCCGATGGCCGCTGCCACTAAAGCGATCAAGCTGCTGAAGAAGATGATCCACATCGCCGTCGCGGTATAGCGCGCAGCCGCGTCGGCCGCCGCCTGCACGTCGGCCTTGTACTTGTCGACCTGCGCCGAAAGACCCTGCAAGGTCTGATCGATCTCGGCCTGCGACATCGACGTGTTCGCCGCCAACAAGGCCTTGGCGTTTTCGGTGTTGCCCTTCATCAACGCGGTCGCAACGGCGGCCATGGCCTGACGATCCAATTGCTCAGCCGCACGCCGCACGTCCGCGGCGCTCGCCTGGGGGCTGGCTTGCGGAGCCGCCGTCGCGGCGGCCGCTCCCGGCGCCGCATTCGCAGGGGCAGGGGCGCCCGGCGCCGGGACGACGAGCGACAATCCCGGTGCGCTGCGTGCGCTGGTCTGCGCGACGCGCCGCGTGAGTTGTGCCTGCAGCCCGGTGATGGCGTCGTCCATCGGCCCGGTCTGTCCGCGCGCCGCCAACTGCGGCGCCGCCATGCCTGCCGCCGCGGCACCTACCATTGCCCCGCCCTTTACGATCGCTGCGCCGCCCTGCATGAATTGGGTCAAGCCGACGGCGAGCAAAAGCCCGCTGGCTGCGACCGAAAGGCCCCAGACGGTGACGCCGTGCAACGTGCCGATCGTCTGATCCGCCCGTCCATCGAACCAGCTCGCGAACATGCCACCGAGAAACAGCGAAACCGCCCAGGTGAGCACCATCCAGATCGCGGTGCCCATGCCGATACCTTTCGCCGTCGCCGCCGCGTTGTACGGATCGAACGCGCTGAAGCCGATGGCCAGGCCGGCCACATACATCAACGATGCAATGCCGGTCGCGACCAGCCAACCTCCTATGATTGCACTCCACCGCATCGTTGCATGCGAATGCACATCAACCACGGCCGTGGTTCCAGTGTGAACGTGTTCCATTGTTTCCCCCGGTGAACTGCGGATCGATAAAATTCTGGTCAGTGCGTCACGACGTCTGCGCGACGCAACCCGGCGACGCTAGTTGCAGCCGCGAAGCAGCGAGATCAGGATCAACACCGGGATAGGAACGCCGAGCAACCACAGCAACACGTATCCCATTCCGCCTTGCTGCTTGTTGGCCCAGTTGTTGCGCAGGGCCGCGAGACGTTTTTTCATGACTTTTGTCCTCTGGTAGATGAGTCGCGGTTGGATCCGCAGGTAAGTTCGGCACCGCCGCGTGCACGGAATATCGCAGCGACTGTTCTCGTGGAAAATCGGCTGGGTGCTGATTTCGTTGTCAGCGGCCGTGGGATGACCGTAAGACCGGCGCCGACAGTGGTTCAGAAGATGCGGCGGGATAGCGACGGTCGCCGCTGCGACGGGCTGGCACTTCTTTCGTAGCGCCCAGAGGGCGATGGAGTGCGAAACTGCCCTATTCGCTGCCGGTGCCGGCTCGCGCGCCGCCGGCGATCGTTTCGGATCGCCGGGGCCGGTAGCGGGTGGCCTGCGACTGCGGCCCGACTTTGCGCGAGGACGTTCACGTCCGCCGCGTGGACTCGCGCCCGTCACAAGCGTGCGATCCGGCCGAGAAGGTAGCCAACGACCAGCGCGCCTGCGACCGTGGCGATCGGACGCGCGCGGATAGACGTGCATACCGAATCGGTCAACCGCGCTTGCACTTCCTTTGCCTGGTCAGGAAGCGAGCTTGCCCAACCCGCAGCCTGCGTTGCGGCGCCGGCCGTCTTGTCGACTGCGCGATGCGCAGTGCTGCTCAAGCGATCGACCTGGGCAGTCGTCTTGTCGGCAACGGTGTCGACGACCTTGTGCGCCGTTTGCACTGCGTTTTCGATTTTCGGGTTGGTGTTGGTGGGTGTCGTTGAAAGCGGTGTGGTGCGATCCATGTTCATTCCTTTCTACGTAATCGATATCGGCTCGCCCCCGTTATCCGGGGCAGGGTCAGAGACAAAGGCGCGCACGCACCCCAATGTCCGTAGAGACACTATCGGCCGATCATCAAGCGGGCGCTATAAGACCGGGTCTGATTCAGGCGTAGGACGGGCGCCGATTGGCAGTGCCGACCGGTGGGTTGCCGCGCCGTCATCAGCCATTGGAGCCACGTACCGCCGGAATAGCACCGAATGCCACCCCCTTGATGTCCTATGCGAAATACAGAGCCTGTCTGATAGCGCCGCAAGCGGCGATGGGCGATCCTGAACGCACCGTTGACAGCCGAACCCGGGTCCAAGCTTATCGGACGGGCCCGCCTATCTACCGCGGCTGACGGATAACCTCACAGGAAAGGAAACCAAACCATGATGCGTCAAAAAATCCTTAATACTTTGCTGATTGCGTCGTTCGGTGCCATGGCAGCTACCGCCGCCGCGCAAACCACGGCGCCAGCACAGAACGACACCCCGCGGAATGCCCCAATCGGCAACACTGCGGCACCTCCGACCACCGACAGCAGCGTGCCAGCCGACATGCGCGGCTACAAGAACGCGCGCGCCGCGTGCGACAAGCAACCCCTGGATTCGCGGGATCAGTGCCGCACCACGCTCAATACGCGCTACAGCGCGGTAGCTCCGAAGTGCCAGAAGCTGTCCGGCTCGGCGCTGGATGACTGTCTGAAAGGCGCGGACACTGGGCAGTAATCAGCGCTCGGCAACGCCTCCGCGGCTCGCAGCCAATCGCGGCCGCGGATCAGGGCCGCCCATCGAGGGCGGCCCTTGTTTTATGCGGGCGCTGACGCGGATCGGCATGCGGGAATTGTTTCGCACGCGCGCTCACGCATTCCGTCAGCGACCGAATAAACGCGACTCTATGGATGAGCTTCGGTGAGCGCGCCTCGCTGGTAATCGCTCATCGCCTGCTCGATCTCCTCGCGCGAATTCATCACGAACGGACCGTGCTGGACGATGGGCTCGAGCAGCGGACGGCCGGCGAGCAGGAGTACGCGGCCACCTTTGCCGCCACCGGCAAGCTCGACCGCGTCACCGTCCGAGAGCACCCCGGCGTGATGCGTCTCGAGCGTGCGCGCGGCGTCCGCCGGACCGACCGTAACGCTTCCTTCGAAGGGATAGACGAAGGCGTGGTAACCCGGCTTGATCGGATGCGTCAGCGTCACGCCCGGAGGCAGCTCGATATCCAGATACAGCGGATCGGTCGCGAGTCCCTGGATCGGGCCGGGCGTAATCGCTCCGTTGACATCCAGCGTGCCGGCGATCACTTTAACCCGTGCGCCTCCAGGCAGCATGACCACCGGTATCTCGCTGGCCTGAATGTCGCGATAACCGGCGGGTTTCATTTTCTCCGCCGCAGGCAGATTGATCCAGAGCTGGAAGCCGCGCATGCGGCCCGCGTCCTGCTGCGGCATTTCGGAGTGGATGATGCCGCGGCCGGCGGTCATCCATTGCACGCCACCGCTTTTGAGGTCGCCACGGTTACCAAGATGATCTTCATGCCGCATGTGGCCGTCGAGCATGTAGGTCACCGTCTCGAAGCCCCGATGCGGATGCGCCGGAAAGCCGGCGATGTAGTCGTCGGCGTTGTCGGTCGAGAAGTGATCGAGCATGAGAAACGGGTCGAGCCGCGCGTAAGGCGACTGGCCGAGACTGCGGCGCAGCTTGACACCTGCGCCGTCGGACGTAGGGACGGCTTCGATGACGCGCTGCAGTGTGCGTGAGTTCATGGCGGGCTCCCTGAGCAGTGTACGTTGGGGCGGTGCGCCGGCGCTTCAAGATGACGGGCGGGGAGGAATGAATTCTTCACCAGGGTCATCGACGCGGCGGAATGAATTCATTCGCACGCACTGGTCACCTCGACGCGCCGGTCGAGAAACGAACGCCGCCCTACGACAGCGGGTCGGAAAGATACAGCCGGCTGCTCTTCGGCACCCCAGCGAGCAGGTATTCCATCTGGTCGGCCAGAATGCGCCGATTGCGCAGGATGAAATGCTCGTGCCGGTTAGGCACGTAGGGTATGTACAGCAGCGGCATGTCGGATTGCTCGGGAGAGCGGCAGCCCTTGGTCGTGTTGCAGCGCCGGCACGCGGTGACGGTGTTCGTCCACACATCGCGCCCCCCTCGCGAGACCGGCACCACGTGGTCACGGGAAAGATCGCGCAGCATGAACCGCGTGCCGCAATACGCGCACAACTGGCGATCGCGTGCGAACAACAGTGCGTTGGTCAGGCCAGGCGCATGCCCATACCGCGCCGCGCCGCTGCCCTTGATCGCCAGGATCAACTTGGTCGCGATGCGCGAGCGCTCGCCGTTGCGCTGGAAGCCGCCGCGATACTCGCGCACGAATTCGCCCACCGACCATGCGACCAGATGCTTGGCGTGATAGGTGATCGCTTCTTCGAGTTCGACCCAGGCTTGCGGCAGCCCGGCCATATCGACGGTGAGTACCAGCGGTTCCATGCGGCGTGTCTCGATCAAGATCCCGTATCTTAGAGTGATGTGGCCAAATTATCAAAGCGGCCGGGCAGGACCGAAGGGGGTCACGCCTCCGCGCAGCGTCAAAAAGTCGATCGGGTGCTGCTAGACTTGACCATCAGGTTCGATCCGCGGGCGCGACCACGGGCTCTGGCGGACGCCGCCCGGAGCGTCTCATGTCTGTGTCCGCCACGCCATTATCCGCCCTGCGAAACTGTTCCGCTGGCCAGGCGACAGGTTTCGCGGCGATGATCGTCTGCGCTCTGCTGGTCGCCGGATGCGGTGGCGGCGGCGGCGACAACAATCCTCCGGCGCCACCGCCGCCCGCCGGCGATCCTCAATTTCGCGTCAGCGGACTTTCGCCCTTTGCCGCCGGCTGCGACGGCGCCCCCGCGTTTGGCACGTTATACGTCAATGCCGAAGTCGAGCCGATGGTGGCGGTGAATCCGCGCAACGCCAACAACGTCGTCGGTGTGTGGCAGCAGGATCGCTGGTCGACCGGCGGCTCGGAAGGATTGTTGACCGGCGTGTCGCAGGACGGCGGCCGGACATGGAGCCAGCACATGGCCGCGTTCTCGCGTTGCACCGGCGGCAATGCGGCGAACGGCGGCGACTACTCGCGCGCGTCGGACCCGTGGGTGACTTTCGCGCCCGACGGAACGGTCTATCAGAGCTCGCTTTCGTTCAACGGCAACGTGCTCGCGGCGGGATCATCGAGCGCGATCCTGGTCAGCCGTTCCACCGATGGCGGCGCGACCTGGAGCAATCCAACTACGCTGATTCGCGACGGCCAGCGTTTTTTCAACGACAAGGACTCGATCACCGCCGATTCGACCGACACGCGTCTGGTGTACGCGGTGTGGGACCGGCTCGACAACAACCAAGGCCCGAGCTATTTCAGCCGCACCACCGACGGCGGCATCAGCTGGGAAGTCGCGCGCGCGATCTACGATCCGGGTGCAAACAGCCAGACCATCAACAATCAAATCGTGGTGCTGCCGGACGGAACCCTGATCGATTTTTTCACCCGGCTGGACCTGCCGCTCAATGCGCCGGCCACGGCGACCCTCGCGATCATTCGTTCGGCAGACAAGGGCGTGACCTGGTCGGTGCCGATCGTCATCTCGCCGGCGCAGTCGATCGGCACGATCGATCCGGAAACCCGTGCGTCGATACGCGACGGTTCCAGCTTGGGCTCGATCGCCGTCGGCCCGCACGGCGAGCTTGCCGTGGTGTGGCAGGACTCGCGCTTCAGCGGCGGCGCGCGCGACGGCGTTGCCTTCTCGCGCTCGCTCGACGGAGGGCTGACGTGGACCACGGCCATTCGCGTCAACCGCGCCCCGGACGTGCCGGCGTTCGTCCCTGCGGTTACGGTGCGCGCCGACGGCACCTACGGCGTGAGCTACTACGACTTTCGCAATAACACCGCCGACGCGTCGACGCTGCTCACCGACTACTGGCTCGCGCGATCGGCCGATGGAGTGACGTGGCTGGAGAGTCACATCACCGGGCCCTTCGATCTGGCCCTCGCGCCGAACGCCGAGGGTCTGTTTCTCGGCGATTACCAGGCGCTGACCAGCATCGGGACGGTGTTCGTGCCGTTCTACGTACAGACCAACACCGGC